>JBEKBL010000151.1:0-5382 GCA_050015415.1 Solirubrobacteraceae bacterium | reverse complement strand
CGATTGTCGTCCCACTCGCTCGTTACATCGAAGCGCTCCACCGCCAGCGAACCGACGTCACCGTGACGGTCGTGCTGCCCGAGCTGATTCCGCGCCACCCCTGGCAACGCGTGCTTCATGCCGGCGTCGCCTCACGCCTGCGTCGGGCGCTCCTGGCCGAACCACGGATCGTGGTCGCCACGGTTCCGTTCCATCTGCCCGGCTGAGCGCAGGCGGCGCTAGGCGGCGGCTGTGACGGTGCCGTTGCTGACAGTGCCGTTGCTGACGGCGGCCGCGGCACCCGCCGCTGCGGCGTGGCGGCGACCGAGCACCTCGACGAGTTCCTCGTATTCGGCGATCGTGATCTCGCCGGAGGCGAGCCGGCGATCCAGGATCTCGACTGCTGACAGGCCGCCGTGATCCGGCGCCGGCACGGGCTTCGGATCGTCCTCGCTGCCTTCAGCCTGACCGCGCCAGATGCTGCTCAGTACATACACCGCCACCACGGCGAGGATCATGACCGTGAGACCACTGATCAAAGGCAGAAGCCAATCGCCGGCTGGCATACGACGTCGAAACACCGCGCGCAGCATAAATGACATCGGCCGGCTGTGCCGCGCGAGCCGCTGAAGCGCCTTCGAGCGCCGCACGCGGTAGCGTAGAGAGCCGATGATCGTTCTCTGCTACGACGGCTCCGTCTCGGCCAAGCACGCAATCAACGCCGCGCACGAGATCGTCGGGCAGTCACCGGCACTTTTGCTGCACGTCTGGGAGCCGCCGGCGAACTACCTCGGACCGGACCCATTTGGCGGCATCGAGACCTGGAGCGGGCCGCAGATCGTCGAGCTCGAAGCAATGGCCCTCGAGCGCGCGAACCGGACGGTCGAGTACGGCGTCGAACTCGCCCGGAACGCCGGCTTCACGGTCGACGGTCGACTGGAGCGCAGCATGAGCGCGGTCTGGCGCGCGATTCTCGACGTCGCCGACGAGGCCGACGCGCAGCTCATCGTGACCGGTGCCCGCGGGCTCTCAGCGCTCCAGTCGATGCTGCTCGGCAGCGTCACGACGCCGCTCGTGCACCACTCGACGCGACCTGTCCTCGTCGTGCCGCTCCCCCCCGAGGCGAAGGACGCCGAGGACAGCGCTTAGAGCGGGCTCAGCCGGCTAACGCCGCGAGTGCCGCTCCCTTGCCCGCGCAGTCGAACAGCGCCGGCGTGTACTTGAACTCAGCACGACTGAATCTGCCGGGAATCCTCGCGCCGTTGCTCGCATCAACGCGTACGCAGGCCCGCGTCGCAGCTTCGAGCACCGCGGTGTCGCCGACTCGCCCGTCCGCCGCGACGTCGAAGTTCGCCAGGCCCTCACTGTAGACCCAGCGGACATGGCCGCTGTTGACCTCCGAGGCGAACCAGGCGACCGTTGGATCGCTCTCGCGACCGGACCACCCGCCGATGCCTGCGACGTTGGCATTCTGCTTGATGATCGCTTTCGCAGCTTGCGACTGGCTCGAGACAGCGATCGTCCCGCCCCCGTGTCGCCTGACGAACCGGACGATCCGCGCCAGAGCCGGATCCCTGATCGCGCTAGCGCTTATTGCCGGGGTCGGCGGAGCGAAACCGGGCTGAGCGGCGCCGAAGCCGGCGCGCGGCCCGCCCGGACTGGAAGCGGGGCGGCCACGATTGCCGAACAGCGAGCCGACCGCGCCCGTTACACCTTGGGCGGCGTGCCCCGGCGGGGACCCGGCGATGACGAGCGGGCGACCACCACCACCTCCGAACGCGCCGTTCGGGTGCCTGCGGGCCATTCCGGCCGAGTTGTCCTTGGCCGGGCCACCGGCCGGGAACGTCGCCTGCGTCGGATATCCGAGCGTGTCGATCGCCCAGATCGAGGGCGCCACCAGCAGAGCAGCGACCGCGGCCGAGATCGCAACCGCACGAGCCGGCCGATTGCTCGTCAGCACGCATACCAGGCACGCAGCCCCAACGACGCCGAGCAGCAGCGGCTGGATCCAGGTGAGCTGCCCGCGGTAGTCGCCGAGCACCACGAGCTCGCAGAGCACCCCGACCGCCAGCACGCCGGCGGCCACGAATGAGGGTCCGAGCCGGCCGCTCAGCAGCTGCCCGGCGCCGGCTCCGACCACGGCGGCCGTGAACGGAGCGAGGAGCGACACGTAGTACGGGTGGAAGATCCCGTGCGCGACGCTGAACACGACCGCCGTCGCGAGGAACGATCCGCCGACCGCAATGATCCACGGGGTCCGCGGATCGCTGCGGCGCAGTCGTGTGGCGGCGAGGATCGCCAACCCGCTGAGCAGCGCCACGCCGAGCAGCCAGCCGGCCTGCCCTCCGAGCTCGGAGTTGAGCAGTCGCAACGGGCCTGTCGCGCCGCCGAAGACGCCGGCCCCGACGCCGCGCGGAACCGGCGGGGGACCGCCGCTCTGACCGGAGACCCGGCCAAAGCCGTTGTAGTCGAAGATCAGCGAGAGGATGTTGTTGTTGGCCGTACCGGAGAGCCACGGGCGGTTGTCAGCCGGGGTCAGCGCCACGAGGAGCGGCCACGCGCCACCGACGACCGTCATCGCGATACCGCCGGCGATCAGCTGATCGAGTGCGCGCCGCCAGCCGCGCGGGCGCAGCACGAGCCAGGCGAGAACGATCCCGGGCACCACGACGAGCGCGATGCCCATCTTGGCCTCGAAGCCCAGACCGACCATGACCCCGCTCAGAACAATCCAGCGCGTACGACCGTCCTGGACGGCCCGGACGAAGAACCAGAGAGCGGCGACGCAAAACAGGGCGACGAGAACGTCGGGGTTGTTGTGGCGCGACATCGCGACCGTCATCGGCGTCGTCGCAAGCGCGAGTCCGGCGATGAATCCGGCCGGTCGACCGAACAGGCGTCGCACGAGGTCGTAGATCAGCACGACCGTGGCAACTCCCATCAAAGCGTCCGGAATCAGGATGCTGAGCGGGTGGTAGCCGAAAACCCGCACCGACAGCGCCTGGATCCAGAACGTGAGCGGTGGTTTGTCGACGCTCATCACCCCGCTCGGATCGAGCGAGGCGTAGAGAAAGTTGTGCCAACTCGTGCTCATCGAGCGGACGGCAGCCGCGTAATAGGTGTTCGCCCAACGGTTGAGCGAGAGATCCCAGAAGTTGAGCGTCGCGCTCGCGCCGATCAGGACGATCAGCTCGGGGGCGACCCTCGCAACGGTCAGCGATCGAGCGCGCGCCCAACCGCCCGAGGTCGGCGGGAGCTCCTGTTCGCTCGGCCCCGCGGGACGCGGCCAGAGTCTCTGCTTGAAGATCGCCATGCTCGGTGCGCCAGCTCGCTCGCCGTGGATCGTCCAGAGGCTCGCGAGGCTCGCTCAGCGCGAGGTTCGGCGAGCCTGGGGGTTAGCTGTGTGCGCTCCGCCAACGCGCGCTCGGAAGCCTCTCAGCCGCGCATAAAGACCGCCTTAGGTAGCGGGGCTTCACTGCTCTCGCAGCTCGTCGTTCCATCCCTGAAAGGAGATGTAGAGCATGCGACATCGAATCCTGCGGACGCTCGTCGCGTTCGCTGCTGCGGGAGCGGTGGCTGGCGGCGGCGCCGCGTACGCCGCGGGCACCCACCACCACGGGCGCCGGGTCGGGGCGGCCCGCTACAGCGCGGCGCGCGGTGTCACCGGAATGTCGGGCCCAGCCGGCAGTCACCACTGTCCCGGCATGTGACGGTCTGAGCGCCGCACACCGATGACAGTGCTCGCGGCTTCCGGCGCGGCCACCGCGCTCCGCGCCGGCAGACGCGGGATACGCCTCCGTCACGATCTATAATCGCCGTCTCCCGCGGATGTAGCTCAGTTGGCTAGAGCGTCTGCTTGCCATGCAGAAGGTCGAGGGTTCGAGTCCCTTCATCCGCTTCGAAGAGGCCCGCGTTGCGGGGTTTCTCTGGGTGGGCATCGGACTTAGGAGCGCGACCACACCGGAGTAATTTCCCCAAAACGTTGGGTGTGCGAACCGTTTAGGCTCCTGCCCGTGAGGTTCCTTATTACAGGCGGCGCGGGCTTCGTCGGCTCGCACCTGGCCGACGAGCTGCTCGGTCGCGGGCATCGTGTGCATGCGCTCGATGACCTCTCCAGCGGCGCGATCGAGAACATCCGCCATCTGAGGAACCACCACGGCTTTCAGTACACGATCGACTCGTGCTCGGACGGACGCATCGTTGCCGAGCTGGTCGACGAGGTCGACGCGATCTTCCACCTCGCCGCCGCGGTCGGTGTGCGGCTGATCGTCGAGAGTCCTCTGAAGGCGATCGAGACGAACGTGCACGGCACACAGGTCATACTCGCGCACGCCGCCAAGAAGCAGCGACCGGTATTCATCGCGTCGACGAGCGAGGTCTACGGCAAGTCACAGGCGGTGCCGTTTCGCGAGAGCGCGGATCTGGTCATGGGACCGACCCATCTCGGTCGCTGGTCCTACGCGTGCTCGAAGGCGATCGACGAGTTCCTCGCTCTCGCCTATCACACCGAACGCGCGCTGCCAGTGATCATCGGCCGCCTATTCAACACCGTCGGACCGCGCCAGCTGGGACGCTACGGAATGGTTGTGCCGACGTTTGCGCGCCAGGCCGTGCTCAACAGTCCGATCACGGTCTTCGGCGACGGTCGGCAGCAACGCTGCTTCTGCCATGTCCAGGACGTCGTGCGGGCGATCGCCGACCTGATGGAGCAGGGCGACCTCTACGGCGAGGTCTTCAACATCGGTTCGGACGAGGAGGTGACGATCCGCCAGCTCGCGGAGTGCGTACGCGAACTCGCCGGTTCGCAGTCGGAGATCGTGACCATCCCGTACGACGAGGCATACGGGGGTGGGTTCGAGGACATGTACCGGCGCGTTCCCGACACTGCCAAGATCGAGCAGGCGATCGGCTGGCGCCCCACGCGCCACCTCGACGAGATCCTGAGCGACGTCCTCGCCAGCATGCGCCTCGAGGGTGCCTCCGAGCGTGAACGGCGTGCCGGGCTCTCGGACCGGCGGCGGAGGGTGACGACGGTTAGCGTGGAGCGACGGGTGGGGCCGGGTGATCGGCGGCGGATGGAAGCGGCACTGAGCGAGGTGTCGGCCGCGCTTGGCGTGTAGGGATCATCGTCACGCCGCTCTCGTCTCCCGCATCGGCGACGCGAGCCATGAACCGACGCGACGCGATCTGGAGGAGGTCGGCGAGCGGGCGCGCGTTCTCCACGCGAGCGACGACTGCGCGGGTTCGCCCGTCGGGCGGCCGCGAGTCGTCGCCTCCAAACGACTCACAACCCGCCGCGACATGATGCTGACCCCCGTCGAGTGCTTGCGGCACTCCTGGCTTTGATGACGCTCCTGGTGGCATGGCCCCACCGGCGCCGCCAGCGCCCGGTGGTCGACGTCC
>JBEKBL010000150.1:0-5391 GCA_050015415.1 Solirubrobacteraceae bacterium | reverse complement strand
ACTCCTCGCGCAGCAGCGAGTAGGAGACGAGGTCGTGGGCCCTGTCGTGGTGGCGCTGGAACGAGCGCAGGACGCCCTCGTTGGTAAAGCCGAGTCGCTCGAACGCCCGCTGGGAGCGGTGGTTCTCCACATCGACCCAGGCCCCGAGTCGCTCCATGCGCAGCGGCTCGAAGGCGATTCTCGCGAGCAGCGCCTCCGCCTCATCTCCGACGCCCGAGCCCCAGAACTCACGGCCCAGCCAAATGCCGATCACGCCGCGCCGGTCGCGCAGCGATACCTCGAGCAGCGAGATGATGCCGACCGGGCGGTCAGCGGGGTCAGTGATTGCGAACTCGAGCGCGACGCCCTCGAGCCGGTTACGCGACAGCGATGCGATCCACTCGGCGGCCTCGGACTGCTTCTCGTAAGGCCCCCACGAGAACGGGTGCGTGACCTCCGGATCGCTCGCCAGCTCGAACAGGCGCGGCGCGTCGGCAGCACGCGGATAGCGCAGCGTCAGCAGCGGGCCGCTGGCCGTCAGATCCTGTGCAGGCTCTGACATCCGCCAGCGACGGTCAGTACCCGAGCGCGAACTTCGCGTCTTCGCTCATGAGCTCCGGCGTCCACGGCGGCGTGAACACCATCGCCGAGTCGACCGACTCGACGCCATCGAGCTCTGACACGAACTCCTCGATCTGCTCGCTCACCTGTGGTCCGATCGGGCAGCCTGGAGAGGTCAGCGTGAACGTGACATGGACATTGGAGCCGTCGATTTCGATCCCATAGATCAGGCCGAGCTCGACGAAGTCGAGCCCGAGCTCGGGATCGATCACGTTGGCGAGCGCCTCCTCGACGTCTTCCACGGTCGGCATCCCTCGATTCTAGTCCCCCGCCCGTCGCGGCCCGGTGGTGTGGCATTACCCTGCCTGCATGAGCGAGCAGCTGGGCTTCAGCTTCAGTGATCCGGACGCGGGCCTGCACTGCTTCGGTCGCAGCGGTGAGACGGCTGTCCTCCTGAGCTCGAGCGGGGCAAGCGCGTGCGGGCCGGTCGAGGTCGTGCGCGCAGACGACCGCTTCGACATCACCCTCCCCAACAGCGGCGAGACACGACTCGAGCCACTGGGGCCGGCAATCGCTTTTCCCGAGCACGGGCGGGCAGCCTGGCTTTGCCGAGCGCACGGCACGGCGGCGGACGGCCGCGAGCTCGACGGCTTCGGTTGCATGTGGCTCGGCGAGCGCGGACTCGGTGGGCTCGCGCGGCGGCGCAGCGTCTGGATCTGCTTCGGCGAAAGCCTCGCCGTGGCGCTCCTCGCTGAGCGAACCTCGGGCAAGTCGGGGCACGACGAGCCGGTCGCGGGCTTCGTGGCCCGTGGAACGCCGCTCGACGCAAGCCCACTCGCGGAACCGCTGCTTTCCAGCACGTACCGCGCGGACGGTCAGCTACTGCGCGCGGGGCTCGAGCTCTGGGAGGGACAGGACGCCGAGACGCGCGATCGTGCGCGGGCGCTCCGCATCGGGGGCGAGACGGTCGCCGCGGGGGAGCTGGCGCAGAACGGAATCGCAGCCAGCGTGGCTTTCCTGGTCTGGCACCAAGACGGCCGACCGGGCGCCGGGGCTTACGTCAGCGAAACGGCCGCCGGCTAGGGCGACGTCAGTTCGGGCTGCCGAGGCGATCCCACATGTAGAGCTCGACGCATTCGTTCGCAAGCTCGCCGGCGCGCACGCGGGAGAGGCGCGGCAGGATCTCCTCGAGGGCGTGCTCCTCGGCGCGGCCGGCATCGAAGGCCTCCTCGCTGCCGAGGCCGGCCGCGACCTTGAGAGCTTCGCGGCGGTGCTCCCCGAGCGACGGGTAGATCGACACGAGGAAGTCGGTGTTGGCGATCGGCTGGCCGACGGTCTCGAGCGAAGCGTGCCAGGCGGCGAGCATCGAGAGATCCTCGTCATCGAGCTCAGACACGGCCCGTGTGTAGTGCGTTACCAGCTCGCGCTCGGGGATCTCATCGACCCACGCGTGGTAGACCTCGCCGACGAGCTGTCGGCGAGCCTCACGGCCGACCGATTCGGCGATCACGCGAATCGCATCGTGCGGCTCGATGAAGCACAGCGGCATGCCCGGACTCCCGACGGCTTGACTGGAACACCGCGAAGGTTAGGCCCCCCGGTGGACGGCACCGCGGGGCGTTTGCACTGCGCTGCGGGTCAATTCTTGACCGGCTTGTAGGGGCAGCTCTTCTTCCCGCGAAGGTGTTCGAAGACGACGCAGTAGGCCGCTCGCGGCTTGCCGGCGGCGTTGGCCAGACCGGCATCGAAGCCGCCGTTCTTGCCCGCCGCGCCGTACCAGCTGTAGATGTAGAGGCGCCTGATCCGCGAGTTGGAGTCGGCGAGCGAGAACATGTACCTGGTCGCCTTCTGCTGTCGCTTCAGGTTGAAGCGGAAGCTCGGCTTGAACTCGGCCAGTCCGCCTGTCTCGGTGAGCCAGACTTGCCCGGAAACGTCTGCGAGCATGGCCCGCGTGCCGCTGTCCTCGAAGCGGTTGGTTTCGCTGTAGTTGTGCAGACCCCAGATGCGTGGCAGCCGGCCCTTGCCGACGTCGTGCTTGAACTGGTTGATGTAAGCGATCGTCGCGCCGGGCGAGGTCGAGTCGAGCACGTCGAGACCGACGATCGTGCACCCCGGACAGACCTTCTTGAGTGCCAGGTAGTACTGGGCTGACTGCTTCGGCGTCGGGCTGTCGTAGTTGTCGTTCGGCGCCCGCACGTTGCCACGGTTCTCCTCGTTCCACGGTGTCAGGACCTTGACCTGAGGGAACATCGCGACAAAGTCCCTCATGTCGGTCGTGTAGCTGGCGACGCTCGGCATCTGCTTCGGGCTCGTGTTGTTGTGGTAGAAGGCGATCAGCGGCTGGACGCCGGCGGCCTGCGCGGCCGTGAGCCACGCCTGCAAGTAGGCGAGAGCCGTCGGATCGCTGCCCGAGGCGACGTCGTAGGGCGTGAAGTAGCGCGCGATCTTGACGCCGAGCCTTTGGTAGGCCGGGTTTGTGAACATCAGCGGGTTCTCATCGCCGATCCCGACCAGCCTGCCGGCCGCGCTCGCGTGCGCCACGGGGCTGGCATAGGTCGTGGAGCCGAGCGCTGCGCCGGCGGCAAGCGAGAGGGCTATGACGACAGCGAGCGGCGTGCGGGTTAGGCGCATGAAACGGCTCCTTCCGAGCGTACGAGGGTGAGACGGGGACGCGGCGAATCGGTAGACCGCGGTCATGTGTTGCAACGCGGTCGGCCGCCAGTTGTTGCGGAAGTGTCGCGCATCCCTAGACCGGCAGCGCGGCAAGATGGAGCTCGACGGCCCGCGCACACTGGCGACCTTCGTTGATCGCCCAGACGATCAACGATTGTCCGCGCCGCGCATCGCCACAGGCGAAGACGCCGTCCAGCGACGTGGCGTAGGCCGGGGCATGCACGTTGCCACGCGCATCGAGCTCGAGATCGAGCTGCCCGGGGATCGCGTGCTCGGGGTGCAGGAAACCCATCGCGAGCAGCACTAGATCGGCCTGCAGCTCGCGCTCGGTGCCCGTCACCGGAGCGAATGGTAGCTCGCGCCCGGCGTCCGCGATGTGCATCGAGTCGACGCTGCCCGCGCCGGAGAAATGCGTCGTGACGACGGAGAAGTCGAGCTCACCGTGAGCCGTCTCGCGCGCCTCTTTCATCGCGTAGGAAATGCGCAGTTTCGTCGGCCACAGCGGCCAGGGAGTGACCTCGTCCAGGCGACGCTGCGGCGGCTCGGGCACGATCTCGAGCTGCGTCACCGAGCTGGCGCCCTCGCGCACGGAGTTGCCGACGCAGTCCGCGCCCGTATCGCCGCCGCCGATCACGACGACGTGCTTGCCCGCGGCGCTGATGCCGGCCGCGGGCGGCGGGGGGAGCGCCGGCGGCGGACCGTACTGTGCCGCCACCCAGCGGTTGCGCTCGTAGAGGTAGTCCATCGCAAACTCGATCCCCTCGAGCTCGCGGCCAGGAACCTGAAGATCGCGGGGAACCCGTGACCCGACCGCGAGCACGAGCGCATCGAACTCGAGGCGCAGGTCGGCTGCGTCGACGTCGACGCCGACGTCGACGCCGAGGCGAAGCTCCACGCCTTCGGCAAGAAGCTGCTGCACACGACGCTCGACGAGCGCCTTCTCGATCTTGAAGTCTGGTACGCCGAAGCGCACGAGCCCGCCGGGGGCCTCATCGCGTTCGAACACGACGACCGAGTGACCGGCGCGGCGCAGTTGCTGTGCGGCGGCGAGGCCGGCGGGGCCCGAGCCGACGATCGCGATCCGGCGACCGGTCTCCACCGCCGGCGGCTGCGGCGTCACCCAGCCCTCGGCGAACGCGCGGTCGATGATCGCGTTCTCGATCTGCTTGATCGTCACCGCGTCGCCCTCGCGGATCTCCAGCACGCAGGCCGGCTCGCACGGCGCCGGACACAGACGGCCCGTGAACTCCGGGAAGTTGTTGGTGCGATGGAGCGCCTCGATCGCAGCCTGCCAGCGATCACGGTAGACGAGGTCGTTCCAGTCGGGGATCAGGTTGCCGAGCGGACAGCCGTTGTGACAGAACGGAACACCGCAGTCCATGCAACGCCCGCCCTGGTCGCGCAGCTCGGCCGCCGGCCGCGTGAGCGTGAACTCACGGTAATCGTGCGCGCGCTCGGCAGGGTCGCGTTCCGGGACGCCCTCCCGAGCGACCCGCATGAAGCCACGGAGCTCACCCATCAGTGGTCCGTATCGAGTGGCTGGTTGTGCGTTCCGCGAGGGACCACTAGCTCGCCTCGACGAGGACGCCGGCCTGCGCCGCCTGCTCGTTGAGGACGCGGCGGTAATCGTTGGGCATCACCTTGACGAAATGCAGCATGCTCGTCTCCCAGTCGGCGAGGATCCGCATGGCGAGCGCTGAGCCGGTCCGCGCATGGTGCTGGTCGATCAGCTCACGCAGCTCGATCTCATCCCCCGCGTCGATCGGCTCGAATCCGACCGTCGCCGTGTTGGCGCGACGCGTCGCGAAGTCACCGATCTCATCGAGCACGTAGGCGATGCCGCCGCTCATGCCGGCGGCGAAGTTGCGACCGGTCGGCCCGAGTACGACGACACGTCCCCCGGTCATGTACTCACAGCCGTGGTCGCCGACGCCCTCGACCACCGCGCAGGCCCCGGAGTTGCGGACCGCGAAGCGCTCGCCGGCCAGCCCGCGGAAGAACGCCTGCCCACTGGTCGCGCCGTAGAGAACGGTGTTGCCCACGATCACGTTGTCCTCCGCGACGTAGGCGGCGCTCGCCGGCGGACGGACGACCACGGTGCCGCCGGACAGCCCCTTGCCTGTGTAATCGTTCGCCTCGCCTTCGAGCGTGAAGCTGACTCCGGGCGCTAGCCAGGCG
>JBEKBL010000149.1:0-5411 GCA_050015415.1 Solirubrobacteraceae bacterium | reverse complement strand
GTGCCCGTCGAGCACGACCGGCGCGTCGAGGTGCTAGTCAACGAGCTCGCCGGCGAACGTGACCTGGCGCTCGTGTTCGTGCGAACCAAGCGCGGCGCAGACCGCCTCGTCAAGAGACTCGGCACGCTCGGCGTGGAGGCTGTCGCGATGCACGGCGACAAATCGCAGCGTCAGCGCGAGCGGGCGCTCGCGAACTTCCAATCCGGCGAGGTCGACACGCTCGTGGCGACCGACGTCGCCGCTCGGGGCATCGACGTGGCGCGCATCTCGCACGTGATCAACTTCGATCCACCGGAGGACGGAGACACCTACGTCCACCGCGTCGGTCGCACCGCACGTGCGGGACGCCCCGGAATCGGCATCACGCTGGTCGGCCGCGAACAGAGCCACGACATGAGCCTGCTGGCAGCCCGGCTCGGAATCGACCACGGCCTCGGAGCCGGCGTCCCGGTTTCGAGCGGTCACAGCAACACAGCCAGAGGCCATCGGCCCGGGCCTCAGGGCGGCGGCAGCAGGCGCGCGGCGACGCGAAGCTACGGATCGCGCAGGGGCGGGCGATGATCGCCGCAGCGCATCGCAGCGGAGAGTCGTCCTCGAGGGCGAGGATGATGCCCTGATGGCGAACAACGCCGAACGGGCAGCCGAGCAGCGCAAGGTAAAGCTCGAGGAGATGGAACGCCAGATCAAGCAAGGCACGCTCAGGGTCCGCAAGATGACCGTGGCCGAACGCAAGCTCAACCCGCCGAAGCCGCGTCCGGAACGCCGCGGGTACCGCTGAGCCCGAAGCCGCCGGCGCCGCAATCGACCGTCTAGAGCTGCTGGCGCCCGCCGTAGCCGGCGTCGAGCTCATGCCAGTAGCCGATGTCGTCCTCGTGGTCGGTCCAGCAGAGGTAGACCTCGCGGCCATCGCGGACCGCGGGAAAGTCGATCAGGCCGCGATCGAGGTCGCGCAGCACGATACCGCGCTCATCGAACGCGGAGGCGGCGGCGTGGAGCTCGAGAAAGGCCTCGCCAACCCGCCTACCGGCCGCTCCGCCACCGTTGCCGACGGAACCTCCCGCGAGCGCGCGGCGCGTGTCCTCGTCGGTCAAACGCTCGCGCGCGCCACGCATCCGCGCGAGCCGCTCAGCCACCCAAGGCAACTCGGCACGCGCCTCCTCGAGCGTGTAGTGGCGGTCGTGGCGCACCGTCGTCAATTCTGGCGGGCGCTGGCGGAGCGCGTCACCAGCCCCGGCGGCGTCACTCAGATACTTCTTCGTTCCCTAGCTCATCGAAGAGCGCCCGCATGCGGTCGAGGACCGCGGCCGCGCCGCGCAGCTCCTCGCCGCTGAACTCACCGAGGGCTGCGCTCCAAAGGCCCTGGTAGCGGGCGCGACGTGCCGCGACAAGCTCGCTGCCGCGCGCGGTGAGCGAAATGAGAACGCTGCGCCGGTCGCGCTCGCTACGGACGCGCTCGATCAAACCCGCCGCGACGAGGCTGTCGAGCATCTGCGTCGCGGTCCCGGGGGCGACGTCGGCGCACAGAGCAAGCTCGCTCGCGGACATCTCGCCGCCATCCGCGAGGCCGAAGAGCAGGCCGAACTGGGCGAAGCTGAGCTCGCCGGCGCGATGCGTGTCGCGGCCGCGGAGCCGACGCACAGCTCCCATGGCGCGCTTGAACGCGAGGCCAAAGTGCTCGATCGCCGCGTCGTGCTCGGTCGCCGACTCGTCCTGCGTACTCGGCAACGCGATCATGCTGCCACCTCGGCCAGCGCGGCCGGGCCGGATCCGCTATCGCGATCAGCGTCGGCCCGGGCGCGGGCGATGCCACGAGCCTTGCGCTCGGCACGCAGCAGGATGAGGCACGGCACGACCGCCGCCACGATGATTGCGACACCCCACCAGAAGGCGGTGCCGTAGGCGCCGGCCGCGGCCGCCAGGGTCAACGGATGGTGGGCGCTTGCGAGCGTGCGCTGCAGGACCACCGCCAGCACGGCTGTCCCGATCGACCCGCCGACGCGCATCAGCACGGTCAGCTGGGGCGCGGCGTCGGGCAGCTCGTGACGCTCGAGCGCGGCAAACGCAGCAATGAACGCCGGCATGAAGGCGAAGCCGATGCCGACCCCGCGAATCGCCTGTTCGAAGCCGAGCGCAACGAGCGAGGTGTGGGCGCCGATCAGCCCGAACGGGATTCCCGCGAGAGACGCGACAATGACGCCGAAGATCGTCAGCGGACCACCGCCGATGCGGTCCGCCATCCGTCCGACGATCGGCATCACGATTGCCATGCCAATCCCCTGCGGGGCCAGCAGCAGCCCCGTGTCAAGCACGCTCTCGCCGCGCACGTTCTGGAAGTACAGCGGCAGCAGGATCATCACGCCAAACAGCGCAGCGCCGAGGAAGAACATCGCTGCGGCAGCCGATGCGTAGGTGCTGCGCTGAAACAGCCTGAGGTCCAGCAAGGGGGCTGGCACGCGCAACGCGTGCCAGATGAACACTGCGATCAACACGACTCCGGCCAGAATCGAGACGATCACCTTGGCCGAGGAGAAGCCGCCAGTCGCACCGACCTCGGCGAGCCCATAGGTGAGCGCAGGCAGACCGACCGCCAGCATCAGCAGACCCGAGATGTCCAGGCGCGGCACGTTCGCATCCCGATTGGGTGCCGGAAGCATCCGCACCGCGAGGACGGTCGCGACGATCCCGATCGGGACGTTCACGTAGAAGATCCAGCGCCAGCTGGCGCTGTCGATCAGCAGTCCACCGATCGTCGGTCCGAGGATCGGGCCGAGCAGCGTCGGCACGCCCGTGACCGCGAGCACGCGCCCCATCCGCTTCGGTCCGGCGGCGTCGGCGAGGATCATCTGACCGACCGGCATGATCATGCCGCCGCCGACACCCTGCAGGACGCGGAAGACGATCAGGGCGTCGGCCGATGTCGCGAGTCCGCACAGCGCCGATCCGGCGGTGAACAGAACGATCGACATCAGGTAGATGTTCTTTGCGCCAAAGCGGCGCGAGGCCCAGCCGCTGATCGGAATGACGACGGCGAGCGCCAGCAGGTAGCCGGTGATCACCCACTGGATGTCTGACAGCGGACTGTGCAGCTCAGTGTGCAGCGTCTGCAACGCGACGTTGACGATCGTCGTGTCGAGAATCGACATGAGCGAGCCGAGCACGACGACAATCGCGACACGCCAGACCCATGGGTCGATTTTGTCCAGCTGCTCTGTATCCGCCACGCGCTCGCTCCAGTTCTCAGGCACCTAATAGTTCGGCGCCGAAGCTTAGGCGCCGAAGCATGTTTTGTCAAGTAGGCGAGCCGGCCCGGCCTTCGGCCGTCCGGCCTCGCGCGCTGGTGGTGGCGGTGACGCGTGTCTAGGCGTGGGCCGAACCCGCTCTGGGCTCACCGGCGGGCAGTTGTGCTCCTGGGCGGCGCGGCCAACGACGAAGCCGGGCGGGGAGAACTCCTAGTGCTTGAAGTGGCGGCGGCCGGTCATCACCATGGCGACACCGGCTTCCTCGGCCGCGGCAACGACCTCGTCGTCGCGAACCGAGCCGCCCGGCTGGATCACGGCGACGACGCCCGCGGCGATCGCCAGCTCGGGACCATCGGCGAAGGGAAAGAACGCGTCCGAGGCGAGCACCGAGCCGGCGAGCGAGCCGGGCCGCGCCTTCTCGACCGCCAGCCGGACGGAATCGACGCGGCTCATCTGTCCGGCGCCGATGCCGACGGTCGCCAGGCCGTGCGCGAGGACGATCGCGTTCGAGCGGACGTGCTTGCAGACGCGCCACGCGAACAGCAGGTCATCCCATTCGTCTTCGCTCGGCGCACGGCTGGTCGCGACGCGCATGTCGTCGCGGCGGTCGACGGAGGCATCGCGTTCCTGGACGAGGAGCCCGCCGGCGACCTGGCGAACCTCAGGTTCGCCGATGCCGACGCGCCGGTCGCCCTGCTCGAGCAGCCGGATGTTCTTGCGCTGTTGCAGCACCTCGAGCGCGTCCTCGTCGTAGGCGGGAGCGAAGAGGACCTCGATGAACTGCTCGTTCAGGGCCTCCGCCAGTTCGCGATCGACCCGCGAATTGAGCACGATCACGCCGCCATATGCGCTCTGCGGGTCGCAGGCAAAAGCGCTCCGGTAGGCCTCGATACCGGACTCGCCAAGCGCGCAGCCGCATGGGTTGTTGTGTTTGACGATCACGCAGCTGGGTCCGCTGCCGCGGGTCAGCGAGCCGGCGAGGTCCTCGGACAGGCGGCGCGCTGCGTCGAGATCGAGCAGATTGTTGTAGGAGAGCTGCTTGCCGTGGTGCTGTCGGACCATCGACAGGAGGTGGGTTCGCGCCCCGGCGGTCGAATAGTAGGCGGCCCGCTGGTGGGGGTTCTCGCCGTAGGAGAGATCGACGACCTTCTCGTAGGCGCGCACGTGCAGCGCTGGAAACTCGTCGGCTTCGCGCTCGGCAAACCAGCGCGCGATCGCGGTGTCGTAGCGGGCCGTGGAGGCAAAGGCCTCAGCTGCGAGGCTTGCCCGCGTGCCCATCGAAAGCCGGCAGTCGGAGGCCCGCAGCTCCTCGAGGATCGCGTCGTAGCTCTCGGGTCGCACGACGACCGCGGCGTAGGCGTGGTTCTTTGCCGCGGCGCGGATCATCGTCGGGCCACCGATGTCGATGTTCTCGATCACCTCGCCGTCGCTGGCCCCGGCGCGCGCCGCGGTGCGCTCGAACGGGTAGAGGTTGACGCAGACGAGCTCGACGAACTCGACGTCCTGCTCCTTCGCCTGGCGCAGATGGTCGGGGTTGTGGCGTACGGCGAGCAGGCCGGCGTAGAGCTTCGGATGGAGCGTCTTGACGCGCCCGTCCATGATCTCGGGAAACCCGGTGAAGTCGTCGATCGCCCGCACGTCGATGCCTGCTTCGCGGAGTTCCTGGGCGGTGCCGCCGGTCGACACGATCTCCACTCCGAGGTCCGCAAGGCCGCGCGCGAAGTCTGCGATCCCTCGCTTGTCGGAGACCGAGAGGAGCGCCCGGCGAACCTGCACCGAGCTCGGGGCCAGTGCGCTCGACTCGTCCGTGACGGCTGCGCTGTGTGCGTTTGCGGCGATAGCGCGAGGATAGCGGGCGCGGGCGCGCCCCACTCCGCCGGGCTGCTACGGTCGGCTCCGTGCGGGCCGCGGGCGTGTGCGCCGTCACCGTGGCGACGATGTCGCTGGGGTTCGCGGCGCTGGCCAGCGGCCGCGCCGGTAGCGTCGCCGAGTCGGGCGCGAGCGGGCCGACCGGCACGAGCGCCGAGAGTCGTCCGCTGCTGCCGGCCCCGCCGATCGTCCGCGACATGATCCCGTTCGGAGCCGAGCGCAAGCAGCAGATGCGCGCCTACGCTTTGCGTCACTACGGGATCGACAGCTACCGCATAGTCGGCCCGCACCTGATCATCTGGC
>JBEKBL010000148.1:0-5421 GCA_050015415.1 Solirubrobacteraceae bacterium | reverse complement strand
TGTCCTCGAGACGCTGGCCGGACCGGTCCCTCTGGCGGTTGGACTGAGCGCCGTTCTGCACGCCCTCTGCCAGGGGCTTCAGGCCGAACGCGTGGCGCTCCTGACAAACGACGGCGCGGTCGACGATGCCGACAACTGGCTCGTGGTCGAATCCGCGGGCAACGAAGTGCGCGTTCCCAGCGCGCTGACCGAAGCCGCATCGGTCCTCCGCGTGGAGGGCCGCCGCAACGGTGGGGCGACGAGCATCGTGCCGCGTAGCGGGGACGCCTGCATGGCAGTCAGGTTCTCGGCCCCGGGTGGCGGCGGGATGCTGCTCGCCCAATGGAACGCGGCCACGGCACCACTCGACGCGATCGCCCTGATGGAGGATGCCGCGAACTCGCTGCGCCTGGCGCGCGAGCGCCAGGAGTCCGAGCGCGCGCGCGAGGAAGCCAGCGCGCTGCGGCGCTCGCGCGCCCTCCAGCGGGGGTTTCTCTCGCGTCTCAGCCACGAGCTGCGCACCCCATTGACGGCGATCGGTGGCTACGCCTCGAGCCTGATGGCGCCGGACGTCACATGGGACGACCCGTCGGAGCAGCGCTTCCTCAGCCGCATCGCGGCCGAGTCCGCGCGGCTGAATCGCCTCGTCGATGACCTGCTCGACTTCTCGGCGATCGAATCCTCGACGATGCGGATGCTGCCCGACTGGTGCGAGCTGCCGCCCGTGCTGGACGCCGCGATTGCATGCGTGACGCCTTCGCACCGGAACGTCATCGCCATCGACTGCCAGCACGACCTGCCCGTCGTCTGGGCTGACCACGACCGGCTCGAGCAGGTGTTTGTGAACCTGCTCGAGAACGCGCTGCGCCACAATCCGGCGGGAACCCGTGTGTGGGTCAACGCAACCGGCGATGAGGAAAACGGCGTCGTGATAACCGTCAACGACGACGGCGGCGGGTTGCCCGACGAGGTCGCCGGCGCGCTGTTCGAGCCGCGACCGCGAGGCGAGAACCCGAGCGCGGGCGCTGGACTCGGACTTTCGATCGCCAAGGGCATAGTCGATGCCCACCTCGGCGAAATCACCCTCGAGCGCCTCGAGCACGGCACGCGTTTCTCCGTGCGGCTGCCGGTCGGCGGTCCCGACGCGTCGCACCGCTACGCGGAGGATCGTGACCTCTCCGACGTCTGAGACTCCACCGGCAACGAAGATACTCGTGGTCGAAGACGACCCGAATATCGTCGATTTGATCCGGTCGAACCTCGCGGTGCGTGGCTTTGAGACGCTCGTCTCGACCGACGGCGCGCGCGTGCTGCAGACGCTGGAGACCGAGCAACCGGACCTGATCCTGCTCGACCTGATGCTGCCATCAATCGACGGCTTCGAGCTCTGCAAACAGGTCCGCGAGCGCTCGAGCGTCGGCGTCATCGTCGTCTCGGCTCGCGGCGGCGACCACGACAAGGTGGCGGCGCTCAACCTTGGCGCGGACGACTACCTGACCAAGCCGTTCAGCATCGACGAGTTGCTTGCTCGGATCAGCGCGACCCTACGGCGCACGCGTCCGGCTCCTGTCGATACGCTGACGACGCGAATCGCGCTGAGCGATGACCTCGAGATCGACCTCTCGAGCCGCCAGGTGACCCGCGATGGCAAGGGACTCCATCTGACGCCGACTGAGTTCGCGCTGCTGCGCGAGCTGGTGATGAACCGCGGCAAGCTGCTGACCCACGCGCAGCTGTTGCGCCGCGTCTGGGGACCCGGCTACGAGACGGAGACGGAGTACGTTCGTGTCTACGTGCGGCGGCTACGCGCCAAGCTCGAGGTCGAGGGCAGCGACCCGCTGATCCTCACCCAACCACGTGTCGGTTACCGGTTCGCGCCCGAGTGAGATCCCGGACACCGCATAAATAAGGCGTGAACGTCGTTTACGACTTATTCCTGCGTTCGCGCGAATTTTGATGTTGCGTTCACGTTCCGGGGCCTATGTTTACTGGTGATCAGGTGTTTGTGACGATTGTTGCCACCCCGATGGCGCACCGTCGTGTTGCTCACGGATGAAACTGCCCGCCGGGCAGCGCGGCGACGACGTGCCAAGGGCGCCACAGCCGTCACGGCTATCGAGTAAGCAAGGAGGAAGGACAGAATGCAATTCAGAGCCACTAGGCTCGCGATCGCGGGAATGGCGGCGGTGGCAATCACCGCCGCTGGTTTCGCGACCGAGAGCACGGCAGTCGCCAAGTCGAAGTCGAAAACAAAGGCGGCCGTCGTCACGTACAAGAACCTCAGTTACAAGGACTTCACGCTGAACTTCTCAGCGCTGAAGGCCATCAAGCCACTTGCCAAGAAGGGCAGCGGCAAGGTCGCAGTGATCCTTCCGGACACGACGTCGTCGACTCGCTACACCGAGTTTGACGCGCCGTACCTGATGAAGGCGTTCAAGGACGCAGGGCTTCCAGCGTCGGACGTCATCATTCAGAACGCCGAGGGCAGCGACACGACGTTCATCACCGACGCGCAGGCCGACATCCAAAACGGCGCCAAGGTGATCGCGATCGACCCGGAGGACTCAGCCACCGGCATCGCGGTCGAGAAGGCCGCCGACGCCGCCGGCGTCAAGGTCATTGACTACGACCGTTTGACGCTGGGCGGTACCCGCAACTACTACGTCAGCTTCAACAATGTCTTCGTCGGGACGCTGCTCGGCAAGGGTCTCGTCAACTGCGTCAAGGCATGGAAGGTCTCGAGCCCGAAGGTGATCGTCATGAAGGGCGCGCCGACCGACAACAACGCAACACTGTTCGCGAACGGCTACCTCGCAGTCCTGAACCCGTTGTTCAGTGGTGGTTCGTGGTCGGACCTGGCGAACCCCGCCGGCACTTGGACTCCAGCAACTGCAGAGAGTGAGTTCCAGCAGGCGTTCACCGCCAACCCGACAGCCAACGCACTGCTCTCGCCGAACGACGAGAACGCTGCGCCGATCATCACCTACCTGCAGCAGCAGGGTGTGAAGCCGTATCAGTTCCCTGTCACCGGCCAGGACGCGACGCTCGTCGGGTTGCAGAACATCATCAGCGGCTACCAGTGCGGAACGGTCTACAAGCCGATCTTCCTGGAGGCCGAGGCCGCAGCGGCGCTGTCGATGTACCTGCGTGCAGGCATCAACCCGCCGTCCTCGCTGATCAATGGAACGACCGAGGACACGGTTACGAACACCGCAGTGCCGTCGATTCTCGAGGTGCCGGAGTGGGTAACTCCGACCAACATGGAGTCGACAATAGTCAAGGACAACTTCGTGCCGGCGAGTCAGATCTGCACGAGCGCGTACACGACGGACTGCACGAAGTACAAGATCAAGTAGATGACAGACCGCGGGCTATAGTCCGGTCAATGTCGGCCGACTCGACAGCCGCGACAGGAACGTCGCAGGTTGAGAAGGGCTCCCGGTCCGCCAAGGCGGACCGGGAGCCCGGCCGGTCGGGGAGCGATCAGCAGGACGCTGATTCGCCTCCCGGCCCGCTGCTCTCGCTGCGCGGAATATCAAAGAGCTTCGGTGCCGTGAGTGCGCTCGAGAGCGTCGACCTCGACATCCCCACGGGACAGGTCACCGCGCTTGTCGGCGACAACGGCGCCGGCAAGTCGACGCTGATCAAAACGATCGCCGGAATCCACGAGGCGGACCACGGCGAGATCCTCTGGCAAGGCGCGCCGGTGCACATCCGCACGCCACACGACGCCACTGACCTCGGAATCGCGACGGTCTACCAGGATCTCGCACTCTGCGACAACCTCGACATTGTCGCCAACATGTTCCTCGGCTCCGAAGTGAATCATTTCGGTGTTCTCAGCGAGACCCCGATGGAGCTGAAGGCCCACGAGACCCTCTCGGACCTCTCGGTCACCACGATCCGCTCGATCCGCCAGCCCGTGGGTTCACTCTCCGGAGGTCAGCGACAGGCTGTTGCGGTCGCACGCGCGGTGATGGGCGAGGCGAAGCTCGTGATCATGGACGAGCCGACCGCGGCGCTCGGCGTTTCGCAGACAGCGATGGTGCTTGGTCTGATCGCCCGCCTCGCTCGCAGCGGAATCGCAGTACTCGTGATCTCGCACAACCTGGTCGACGTCTTCGAGGTCGCCGACCGGATGGCGGTTCTCTACCTTGGGCGTCTTGTCGCGAGCGGACCGGCAAGCGAGTACGACCGCCAGAGCATCGTCGAGATCATGACCACCGGATCATTGACCGAGCGCGGCAACGGAGCGGCCGAGGACAGGGCCTGAGATGGCAGCGCCCGACGATCCCACATCTGAGGTGCCCGCCGGAATCGTCACCGCGAATCCGGAGGTCACCCAGGAGACAGCGGCCGACCAGGCTGCGCGCGACCGCGACTTCCATGCGATCCCGCCGGACGCGAGCCTCAAGGAGTACACGCAAGCCTGGCTGAAGCGCGTCCGCGGCGGCGAGAGCGGCGTTCTCCCCGTGGTTGCCGGCCTCGTCGTGATCATCATCGTGTTCCAGATCGAGCGCTCGGTCTTTCTGTCGGCGGGCAACCTGGTCAACCTGCTCAAGCAATCCGCCGCGTTCATCGTGCTCGGTATGGCGGAGATCTTCGTCCTGCTACTCGGCGAGATTGACCTGTCGCTCGGCTACTCCGGTGCGGTCGGCGGCGCCGTGACGGCGATCCTCGCTTACCCGCCGATCAACTTCGGCTGGGCGGCCGCAATCGGCGCCGGCCTGGCGACCGGCGGCGCGATCGGGTTCACCCAGGGCCAGATCATCACGCGACTGCGCCTCCCGTCGTTCGTTGTCACGCTCTCCGGGCTGCTGCTCTGGGAAGGCTTCCTGATCTTCATCATCGACAACCAGAGCCCGACCAACGGCGGGTCGATCCGCGTCCTCAACTCGACGATCAACGGGATCGAGTTCAGCAACATCAGCATTCCCGCCGCGTGGATCGTCCTCGCCGTGGGCGTCGCGGCCTTCGCGATTGTCACGTTGCGACGCGATCGGCGGCGACGTTCGAGCGGGCTTGTCGCGCCGCCGCCGATCCTGTCTTGGTTGAAGATCGCCGCTGTCGCCGGCTCGGGGATCGTGCTCGTGCTGATTTGCAGCGCGAACCGCTCCGTCTTCGCCGGCGGATCGATCACCGGCGTCCCGTGGGTGGTGCCGATTGTCCTCGCAATGGTGATCTCGGCGACATTCCTCCTACAGAGGACGCGGTTCGGCCGCTACGTCTACGCGATCGGCGGCAACAGCGAGGCAGCGCGCCGTGCCGGTATCAACGTCAACCGGATCCGTGTATTGGCGTTCTCGCTCGCTGGGCTGTTCGCCGCCGCCGGAGCGATCATCACGGTGTCGTTCGGCGGCGGCGCGACCACAAACGTAGACGGCGGCCAGATCGTCCTCTACGGCGTCGCCGCAGCCGTCATCGGCGGGACGAGTCTGCTCG
>JBEKBL010000147.1:0-5430 GCA_050015415.1 Solirubrobacteraceae bacterium | reverse complement strand
CCATCTCCTCGTGCGTCTCGCCGAGCCCGACCATCAGCCCCGACTTCGTCGTCACCTCATCGCCGCCGAGCTGCTTCGCGTTCGCGAGCACGCGCGCCGATCGCAGGAACCGCGAGCCGCGCCGGGCAACGGGATAGAGCCGCGGAACGACCTCAACGTTGTGGTTGAAGACATCGGGGCGCTCGGCGATGACGCGCGCGAGCGGCATTTCCTGCCCCTGAAAGTCAGGCGTGAGCACCTCGATCTGGCAGCCCGGGGCCTGGCGGCGGATCTCGCGGATCACGCCAACGAACGCGCCTGAGCCGAGGTCCGCCAGGTCGTCGCGATCGACCGAGGTGATCACGGCATGCCGCAGTCCCATCTGCGCGACGGCACGGGCGACGCGCGCCGGCTCCAGAGGATCGTTCCAGGTCGGCTTGCCGCTCTTGACGTTGCAGAACCCGCAGCGGCGCGTGCACGTGTCGCCGAGGATCATGAAGGTAGCCGTCCCGCGCTCCCAGCATTCGCCGACGTTCGGGCAGGCGGCCTCCTGACAGACGGTGTGGAGTTCCTGCTCGTGGATGAGGCGTGTCAGCGCGCGATAGCGCGGACCACCGGGCGCCGGCACCTTGAACCACGGCGGCTTGCGGGCCCGGAGCTCGACGGTGTTCGTTCCGAGCACCGTCGTGACGTTCATTCCACCGGGATTCCTGCGCGCCCGCGTCGGTTCCATCGCAGCGAACTCTACGCGCCGATCAGCGTTCCGAGCGCCTGTCCGAGCCGGGCGGGCGAGACGATCCGCTGCCGCGCGCCGATCGCCTGAGCGAACTCGAACGCAATCCGCTTGCGGAAACAGTCCATGCAGTCGAGGCGCCCGGTCTCGCGCGCGACCGACGTCATCTGTACGCCTTCGAGACCGCAGGGAACGATCCACTCGAACGGCGTCAGGTCGTTGTCGACGTTCACCGCAAAGCCATGGGTCGAAACGCCGCGCGCGACGTGGATCCCGAGCGAAGCGATCTTGCGGTCTGCCACCCAGACGCCGGTCGGTCTACCGTCGGCTCCGCGGGCGTCGACCACCCCTTCGCCCGCCAGCGCTGCCACGATCGCCGCCTCCATCGCCCGCAGGAAGCCGATGACCGAGCTGCCGACCTGGGCGATCGGATAGCCGACCAGCTGCCCGGGGCCGTGGTAGGTGGCCTTGCCGCCACGATCGACATCGAAGATCTCGATCCCGCGCGCGCCATACCAGTCCTCGGAGAACGGCAGCTCGTCCGCGCCCGTGCGACGTCCGCGCGTGTACACCGGGGTGTGCTCGAGCAGCAGCAGGACGTCGGGAATCGCGTCTTCCTGCCGGCACTCGCGCAGGCGCTCCTGCAACGTCAGCGCCTCCGCGTAGGGCATCCGCCCGAGCCGGCATACCCATAGCTCAGCCATCACTTGAGGATGACAGACGCCCGGCACCTCACCCCGAGGAGCGCGCCCCGCTCGCGACCTCGAGCAGTGCCCCGGCCTCCTCGAGTCGGCCTTCGCCGACGATCACCTGCTTCCCCACACGGACGGCCGGGACGTCAGTTACGCCCGCCGCGAGCGCCTCCCCTGTCGCACGCTCGAGCTCCTCCCGCACGCCGCGCGTCGCTAACGCGCGCATGATCGCCCGCGGGTGAATCTCGCAGGCGGCGCCGGCGATCAGCACGTTATCGGTGATGCTCAGCGCGTTGCCGCCCGCGAAGGCCTGGCGGAAGGCGGCCAGGGCGAACGGGACGCCTTTGCCGATCCGCTGGGCGTAGGTCGCCGCGAGCATCGCAAGCTCGCTGTCGAAGGGAAATTCGGACGGCCAGACGAGCGGTTGCAACAGAAGCCGGCGAGCTCGGCGCTCGAGCGCGTCACGGGCCGCCAGCAGCTCTTCCTCGCAGCGATAGCCCTGGTAGCGGTCGGCGTCGGGCAGCATCCTCGTCAGGACCGGCTGCCACGGGCAGGGGGCCGGCAGGACGCTGAGCGCGCGTTCGGCGGCAAGGTAGGCCGCGGGGCTCGCGAGATCGAAGTAGAACGCGGCCTGCGACTCCGCTCCTATCCGTGGATCAGCCAGCCGTCCGCGTCGCGAGCGGCTTCCATCACGGCTTCCGACAGGGTTGGGTGGCCGTGGACGATTCGCGCAACCTCCGAGAACCCGCCTTCGAGTGAGCGCACGTTGACGAGCTCCTGGATCAGCTCGGTCGCTCGCGTGCCGACGATGTGGCCGCCCAGCAGCTCGCCGTAGCGACGCTCGCCGACCACCTTGACGAGCCCGGTGCGGTCGCCGTAGACGGTTCCGGCTCCGACCGCGCCGTAGGGCACCTTGCCGACGACCACATCGAAGCCGCGCTCGCGCGCCTGGGCCTCGGTGAGGCCGAAGCTGCCGACGGTCGGCATGCAGAAGGTCGCCCGCGGGATGTCCTCGTGGTCAAGCGGGTGCGTCTGGAGGCCGGCGGCGTTCTCCACGGCGATGATGCCCTCATCGGAGGCCTTGTGCGCGAGCGCCGGCCCAGCGACGAGGTCGCCAATCGCGTAGACGCCCTCGCGCGAGGTGCGCAGTGCGCCATCGACCGCGATCAACCCGCGATCGTCGAGTCCCACCCCGGCGGCTTCGAGTCCGAGGGCGGCGATGTCGGGGCCGCGCCCGGCGGCGATCACCAGCCAGTCGGCCGTCATCTTCTCCTCGCCGACGGTGAAGGTGACGGCGGTTCTCGTGCTCTTCACGTCACTGACCGGCGTGCTCGTATGGACATTGATGCCCTGCCGGGACAGTCCACGACCGACCACCTTCGAGATGTCCTCGTCCTCCGTAGGGAGCACGCGATCGAGCATTTCGAACAGGTACGTTTCGCTCCCGAGGCGCGCATACGCCGATGCGATCTCCGCTCCGGACGCTCCGGCGCCGATCACGGCAAGACGGCCCGGAAGGTCCGCAAAGGCCCACGCCTCCTCGGTGCCGATGACACGCCCACCGAACTCGACGCCCGGGATCGCGCGCGGAATCGAGCCGGCAGCGAGGATCACCGTCTTTGCGCGCAACTCGTCCTCGCCGACGCGCACCGTTCCGGCCTCGGTCAGCGAAGCCTCACCCGCGATCAACTCGATCTTGTTCTTCTTGAACAGCCCGCTGACGCCGCCCGTGAGCGTCGCGACGACCTTGCCGCGCCGCTCCATAACGGCTGCGAAATCGATCACTGGTTCGCCGACGCGGACGCCGTAGTCGCCCGCCTCGCGAACCTCGGTCAGGATGTCGGCCGCGCGCAGCACCGCCTTGGCCGGAATGCATGCGTAGTTGAGGCAGCGTCCGCCGACGGCGTCCTTCTCGACCACCGCGGTGGCCATGCCGAGCTGCGCGGCGCGAATCGCGGCGACATAGCCGCCGGGCCCGGAGCCGATCACCACGCAGTCAAAGCTTCGCTCTGCCATCGAGCCGTACCCTAGCGAAGCGCCGCCGCGCGATTAGCGATCCTTTCTCGCGTGAGCGGCAGAACTGACGGCGAGAGGCTCGAGATCGCCCCGGGGATCGCGATTCCGCTGAGGGAGATCGAGCTACGCGCAAGCCGATCCTCGGGGCCGGGCGGCCAGCATGCCAACGTGACGGCATCTCGGGTCGAGGCGATATTCGACGTCGAGCGATCGGAGGTGCTGCCGGAGGGCGTCCGCGACCGGCTGCTCGAGGCGGTCGGTCCGCGCGTCAGCGCCATCGCCCAGGATGAGCGCAGCCAGCACCGCAACCGCGCGATCGCGCTCGAGCGCCTGCGCCAGCGGCTCGCCGATGCCCTGTACGTGCAGCCGCCACGGCGGCCGACGCGTCCGGGCCGTGGCGCGCGTGAGCGCCGCCTCCAGGACAAGCGCTCGCAGGCTGAGCGCAAGCAGGGTCGCCGCCCGCCGCAGGCCGGCGAGTAGCCGGTCAGGCTGGTGGGAGCGGCTGGCGCCGCGTGACCTGGATTCGGCCCATCACGCGGATCAGCTTCCAGAACAGCCAGCCGCTCGGCACGAGCACACCTACGCACAGCGCGAGGCCGCCGACGCTGTCGGCCTCGACGAGGAACAGCGTGAAGAGCAGGATGATCACTGTCAGCAGCGCTTCGAACAGAATCACCGCCCAGTAGCGCGTGAGTGACATCCCGACGGCCAGCGTTCCCGTGAGCGCGGTGAATGCCAGCACACCGCCACCCGGGTGCTTGCCGCCGATCGTCGCGCCGGCGGAGTAGGCGATCGCATTTCCGAGCGCGAGCGCTGCGGCGACGACGATCGCGACGCGCAGCCCGAGCGGGCGCTCCCCTGGCGCCAGCGGCTCCAGTGCCGCGCGCGCGGCCTCGTTGCGCACCTCGCTTCGGCTGGGTTCCGCAGCCGCGACCGGCGCGGGGGCCACCGCCGGGCGCGTCTTGCGGCGGCTAGGCGCTGACAACCGACGCCGCCTCGAGGAGCGCGGCCGCCGCCGCGCGCGGATCGACTGCCTGAGCGATCGCCCGAACGACCGCGATGCGCTGCGCTCCGGCGGCGAAGACCTCGGCGGCGTTGGCCGCCTCGATGCCGCCGATCGCGAAGAACGGCACGCTGGCGTGCGCCGCGGCGTATCGCACCAGCTCGAGCCCGACGGGCGCGTAGCCTGGTTTGGTGGGCGTCGCCCAGACGGGTCCGACACCGATGTAGTCGACCCCCTCGGCGGCGTCGATCTGCCGCGCCGAGTGCGTCGAAAGCCCGATCAGCCGCTCCGGCCCGACGATCTCGCGAGCGAGGTCAACCGCCATGTCGTCCTGACCCACGTGAACGCCGTCAGCATCGACCTCGGCGGCGAGCGCGGCGTCGTCGTTGACGATGAACAGGGCGCCCGCGTCGCGGAAGCGTTCACGCAGGCCGCGCGCCGCCGCCCTCGCAAGCGCCCGATCGCCGTCGCGTAGCTGGACCACGGTGACGCCGCCTGCGATCGCAGCTGGCCCAGCGCGCTCCAGGGTGCGCGCATCTGCGATCAGATAGAGCCGGGCCGCGGCGAGTTGTGCGGTGAGCATCGATCGAAAGTGTGCCAGCATGGAATGCGATGGACCGCCGTGAGGTGATCGTCGTCGGTGGTGGGGTGATCGGCCTCTCGATCGCCTGGCGCGCTGCACGCAGCGGGATCAGCGTTACGTTGCTCGAACGCGATCGTTTCGGCGGGGGCGCGACGCACGCGGCCGCCGGGATGCTGGCGCCGGTCGCTGAGGCCGATTTCGGGGACGCCGGACGCGCACTCGTCGAGCTCGGCCTGACCTCAGCGACGTCTTGGCCGCAATTTGCCGCCGCGCTCGAGTGCGACTCTGGTTTGCCGTCGAGTTTGCGCGCCGACGGCACGCTTGTGCTCGCTCGCGATCGCGACGAGGCGGAGGCGCTGGAGCGCCAGCTCGCCTATCGCCGAGGGCTCGGTCTCGCGGTCACGCGGATCACGCCGAGCCGGGC
>JBEKBL010000146.1:0-5437 GCA_050015415.1 Solirubrobacteraceae bacterium | reverse complement strand
GGAGGTGTCCATCGCCTCGAGCACGGAGCGCTCCACGTCGCCGAACGCAGCGTAGTTCTCACGAAAGCGCGTGACGATGAAGAGCGAGTAGTCGATGCCGACGCCGAGGCCGATCATCAGCGCCAAATCGGGGGCGACGTTCGACATGTTCGTCACACGGGTTGCCAATCCGATCAGCGCGACCCCGGTTATCAGGCCGAGTCCGGCCGTGATCAGCGGCATCCCCGCCGCGGCGAGCGAGCCGAACGTGATCAGCAGGATGAAGAGCGCGGCGATCACCCCGACCTCGGTCGCCGGACCGACGCTGAAGCCTTCCGCGCTTTCGATCACCTGTCCACCCGCCGCGATCTGAAGACCCGGCACATGCACTGCGTTGACGTCGGCAAGCAGCGGCTTCCCGGTATCGGTCGGAAGCTGGTTCGCGGGCTCGTTGTAATTGACCGTCGCAAAGGCGGTCGCGCGGTTGCGCGAGGTCTGTGCCGCCCCGGCAGCGCTGTAAGGGCTGATGACTCCCGCCACGTGCGGCAGCGCCCTCACGCGCCCCAGCAGCGGCGTGATCGCCGCGCGCACCGCCGGCGAGTCGATCGTGCCGTGCGAGACGTGAAAGACGATCGAGTCGGCGTCGCCGCTCTGCGCCCTGAAATCCTTCGTCAGCAGGTCGTGCGCAAGCTGGGACTGGGTCCCGGGGAGGCTGTAGACGGTGACGTAGTCCGGCCCGATCGCATGCGAGGCGACGGTCGCGAGGACCGCTACCGCGATCCACGCCAGCACGACGCGGCGGCGGTGAGTGATGCACCAGCGGGCGAGATTCAGCATCGTTACCTCCGTCCTCGAAGCGATTGCCGTCGTACCGGCGCACGACGTGGGTCAGCGGCGATGAATGCCACAGAAGTCGCGTCGCGCTGCCGGCGTGCTCCCGACCCCGCGGCAATTGCCCTCGGCGTGCAAGCTACCGCAGGCGTTCAAAGCGTGCTCGCTGGGGGCGGCAGCTACAGCCTCCTCGCGAGCGGTGAGGCTCGCGCGATCGCCCAGCGCTGGTTCTCGCCGCCTGCGCCAGGCGAGCAACCTCACCGCGCGCTGCCGCCTGAACCATCCGAGATCCTGATCGGCGACGCCGCATGACGCTGGTGCACCGCAGCGAGGCTCGCGACGCCGGCCGCCGGCTCGGCCGCGATGCCCGCCGGGTCAGCTCTCAGGCTGATTCCTCGCCGTCGCGAGTGCACTGCGCGCTGCGTGGCTGGTAGCGTGCGAGGCATGTCGTCTGGGTGGCCGAGCGTGTCCTACGACGAGTGGAGCGACACGTGCGACACGCTCCACGCGCACACCCAGGTACTCGGAAAGCTCGCGGTCGCGCTCGCGCCGCCCGAGCCCCAACTTCAGCACGCGGCGTTGCGCCTGACTGCACGCGGATGGGAGACGGCACCGCTTCCGGCGCCCGATGGTTCCGGCGCGCTCGTGGCGGCGCTCGACCTACGAGTGCACGAGGCCGTGGTCGAGCACACCGACGGTCGCACGAGTCGCATCCCGCTGAGTCCAGATCGACCGGTTGGCGAGGTGACGCGCGAGCTAATGAGCGCCGTGACGGCGCTCGGCGGCAAGTTCGAGGTCGATCTGCGCCCGCAGGAGGTCGCCTGGAGCGTCCCGCTCGATGAGGACGACGAGCACTCGCGCTATGAACCAGAGCGCGTCTCGGCCTACTTCGCGACCGCGACGCGCGCGGGGCTCGTACTGGCCGAGTTCCGCGCCCCCTACCGCGGACGCTCGACCCCTGTCAATGCGTGGTGGGGGTCGTTCGACCTTGCTGTCAGCCTGTTCTCCGGCCGCCCAGCTGATCCGCCGTCACGCGACTTCATCATGCGCAACGCCATGGACGCCGAGGAGTTTGCCCTCGGCTGGTGGCCCGGCGATTCGCGCTACACGCATGCCGCGTTCTACGCCTACGCGCATCCTGCAACGGCGGACTTCGCTACGGCCGACCTCTCAGCGGCCGGCGGTCGCTGGGATTCGAGTCTGGGGGAGCTGATCCTCGATTGGGACGACGTTCGCGCCGCGCCCGATCCGCACCGATCGGCCCTTGAGTTCGCCCGCCTGGCATTCCGCCACGCTTGCGAAATGTGCGACTGGGACCCGGCGCTCGCCGCAAGCGCCCACGGCACGCCGCCACCGATCGCCTGACGCCCGCACTCGTCGGCCCTGTCGCGACTATGTGGCCCCTGGCTGGTCGATGCGCACGAGGTTGCCGGAAGGGTCACGCACGGCGCAGTCCCGCGTGCCCCAAGGCTGGTCGGTCGGCTCCTGCACGATCTCGGCGCCCGAGGCGCGTAGCTTCTCGAAGGTGGCGCCGAGGTCGTCGGTGTGGAAGTGGACGCCGTTCAGGGCGCCCTTGGCGAGAAGTGCTGCGAGCGCGTCGCCGTCGGCGGGGCTGCCATTCAGGTAGTTCGTGAGTACGATCGCGACGCCGGGCTGAGAGGCGGCGCCAACGGTGATCCAGCGGAAGTTTTCGCGGGCGACGTCGTTCCGCAGTTCGAGGCCGAGTGTGTCGCGGTAGAAGGCCAGTGCGAGGTCCGGCTCATGGACCAGGACGAAGCACTGAGAAAGAGTGAGGTTCATGGCCCCAACACTAGGGCGCCGGCGCCCCGCGCGTTTCTCCGATCCTGCTTGGCTTGCGGCTCGGCCGCGTGAGGTCCTTGGCGACGCAGCCCGGCACGCTCGCGAGCGCGCTGTGGTCACGCGTCCGGTAGGCCGTCGGCGTCTCGCCCACCAGCTGGGTGAAGCGGGCGCTGAACGAGCCGAGGGACGTACACCCGACCGCCATGCAGACCGCGGTGATTGACAACTCGCCGCGGCGCAGCAGCGCCTTCGCCCGTTCGATACGCCGCGTCATCAGGTAGGCGTAGGGCGTCTCCCCGTAGGTCGCGCTGAACTGCCGCGAGAAGTGTGCTGTCGACATCAGCGCAGCGCGGGCGAGCGTGGGGACGTCGAGCGGGCGCGCGTACTCGCGGTCCATCAGGTCGCGGGAGCGGCGCAGGTGCGCGAGGTTTGCCAGTTCCTCCGGCGTCACGATGCCAGTGTAGGAGCGTGCCGGGGATCGTCCACTTGATCACTGCATTTCGACTCGTCGTTTCCTGTCGGTTTGGATCGCGCGCCTTGACAACGGCACCGTCGGCTGGGATAGTGCCACAAGGAATTACTTGTACAAGGACTCACTTGTAACGGTCGTCAAACGCGAAGGAGCACACATGACAAGCACCGGCTTGACCGCTTCTCCCACCGCCGCCGACCAGTCGGACGGCGACTACACCGCGACCGCCGTGTTTGAGTCGCCGGCGGACGCCGTCTTCAACGCGCTGACGACGCCGTCGAGCCTGACCGGCTGGTGGATGGACGCCAGCGGCTCGGGCATCGAAGGCGGCGCACTGACGTTCCGTTGGGGCGCCGAAGGTGCGCTCGTGATGCGCGTGGACGCCGCGCGGCCAGCGGAGCTCGTGGAGTGGACGACGCTCGCGAGTGAGCCCGTCAATGATTGGGTCGGCACAACGGTGCGGTTCGAGATCAGCCCAACCGACACGGGCGGGACCCGGCTGGAGTTCCGCCACATCGGCCTCACACCGCAGCTGGAGTGCTTCGACATGTGCAGGCAGGGCTGGGATCATTACCTGCCGAGCCTCGTCGGTTACGTGGATCGCGGGCAGGGCAACCCGCGTCCCGCAGGCGGCCGGCAGTAACGGCGATGGCGGCCGCCATAGGATCGTGACGCGATGGGTGGTGCGCCGACAACGCGGAGCCGTGGGGGCGCGTCGAGCCCCGACGCGGTGCTGCGGGCTTTGGCGGACCCCCATCGGCGGCGCATCTTGTCGCTCGTCAAGTACGAGGACCTGGCGGCCGGCCAGATCGCAGCGCATTTCGAGATCACGCAGCAAGCCGTGAGTCAGCACCTGCACGTGCTCGAACGCGCCGGCCTGCTGAGCGAACGGCGGGAAGGCGCGAGACGGCTTTACAGGCTGCGGCCCGAATCGCTCGAGGTGGTGCGAACGGTTCTCGGGGAGCTCTGGCCTGACGCGCTCGAGCGACTCAAAGCCGTCGTCGAGGAACAGCAGCGAAGCGAACCCGAGAACCGCGCGAAACCGGACCATGAGCGGAGGATCCCTTGAGCCAATCCGAGGTCGTTACAGCGACGATCACTATCGCGGCGCCGCCCGCGGCCGTGTTCCCCTACTTCACCGACCCCAATCTGCTCGTGCGATGGATCGGCGACACAGCGGAGCTCGCCCCTGAGCCCGGCGGCTTGTTCGCCCTCGACATGGGTGAAACGCGGGTGCGTGGGAGTTACATCGCCGTCGACCCGCCCAACCGCGTCGTGTTCACCTGGGGGGTGCTCGACAGCGAAACGCTTCCGAGCGGTTCCACGACCGTCGAGATCCGCCTCACCGCCGACGGCGACCAGACGATTGTCGAACTCAGCCACCGCGACCTACCGTTCGACTGGCGTGCGCGGCACAGGGACGGCTGGACGAAGAACCTCGGCGTACTCGAGCGGACAGCCCGAGCCTAGCTCGCCGGCAGAGCGCACGCCGCTCAGCGAAAAGGCCGTCCGCCGGAGACCCTGACAACGGCGAAAGGGGCGGTCACCCGCCCCTCTCTACTTCCAATTTATACCACGCACGGGGCCTTCATGAAGCCCCGGGTCATGCCGCATAATCGCCCACCGCAAGCCACAACCTGCGAAATGGAGCGGCGAAATGCGCGCGTGTTTTTCGACGTATCCGATCGGCGGCCGGCGATGACCGAGCATGCGGTGGTGATCGCCGGAGGAGGGCCGACCGGGATGATGCTGGCGGCTGAGCTGGCGCTGGCGAAGATCGACGTCGCGGTCCTCGAGCGGCGTCCCAATCACGTGCTCGTCGGCTCGCGGGCCGGCGGCATTCACTCGCGCACGATCGAGGTGCTGGATCAGCGTGGGGTCGCCGATCGCTTCCTCGCGGAGGGCCAGACGGCCCAGGCGGCGATGTTCGGTACGACCGTATTGGACATGAGCGACTTCCCGACGCGCCATCCATATTCGCTCGGGATCTGGCAGAACAAGATCGAGCGCATCATGGCCGACTGGATCGCCGAGCTGCCGGTTCGGATCTATTACGGGTCTGAGGTGACCGGCTTCGCGCAGGACGACAGCGGGGTCGACGTCGAGCGCTCCGACGGCGAGCCAATGCGGGCGCAGTATCTCGCAGGCTGCGACGGAGGACGGAGCGTTATCCGGAAAGCAGCCGCCAACGAGTTCCCGGGGTGGGAGCCGACGAAGAGCACCCTGATTGCCGAGATCGAGCTGAGAGAGGAACCGCCACGGGGCATCCGCCACGACGCTGTCGGCGTCCACGGCCTCCACACGATGGAGGATGGGCGGACCGTGCGGGTCATCGTGAGCGAGCAGCAGCTCGGG
>JBEKBL010000145.1:0-5449 GCA_050015415.1 Solirubrobacteraceae bacterium | reverse complement strand
CCCGAGCAGGATCGCGATGTCGTCCTGGTCGGTGCCGCCGGGATTCTGCTCGGCGGCGATGTTCGCGCCGATCTTGCCGCCGAGCCAGTGCGCGACGATGTAGCCGACGATCGCGAAGACGATCGCCCAGATCACGTTGAAACTCAGCAGTGCCCGCCAGACCGGGTGCTCTGTCCTGTGTGTGCTCAGAGGAAGATCGGCTGATGCCATGTCAGGTCGCGTTCCGTGTCGGGATTGGGTAATAGGTGAGCGAATACGGCGGTAGGTACTTGGTGACCGCGGCGTACTTGGTGACGGTTGAGTGGATCCAGCTGTTGAACGCCGAGCCGCTGACTATGTGCCCGGTCGTGTTCATATGACCGTGCCAAAGGCCGCAGAGCTCGTCGCAGCGCACCTGGAAGGAGCCCTTGCGGAAGATCTTGACGTAGGCGATGTTGTCGGCGCCCGGTACCGCGTCGGCCTTGACACCGAGCTCGATTGCCCAGAAGCTGTGGACGACGTCGAGCGAGGTCACGTGGAACTCGATCTCGCGGTTGACCGGGAGCACGAGCTGAGCCGTCTCGACTCCGCCGTAGCCGGGGTAGCGGAACGTCCAGAGCCACTGCTGGCCGATCACCTGGACCTGCAGCGCGCCCTTGGCGTCGGACGGCTTCGCGAGCGGGTTTGAGCCCTGGCCACCGCCGGCGCCGTTCTCAGTCAGGAGATCGATGGTCCCGTAGGCGGCCAGGCCGACCACGAGCACCGCTGAAACGATCAGCCAGGTCGCCTGAATCCGCGAGTTGCCCCTGATCGGGGGGCCGTCGACGATCGCCTCGCTCGCTGGATCCGAGCGGAAGTTGATCGCTGCGTAGCCGAGGTAGACCCAGACCAGCATCAGGACCGGCATCGACAGGGCTGTCAGGGCCACGTCGAGCGAGTGCTGCGCGCGCGTGTCGTCGGTGAGATTCCCGGGCGGGATGTGAGGCCCGACGACCCAGATGATGATCGGGACCATGATCGCCGTGGCGATCGCCCAAATGATCGCGATGTTGCGGCCGTGGTGCGGCTCGCTCATCCCGGTGCCTTCGATCGGTGCGGTGCTCATGCGACCTCCAGCAGTCCGTCCATGTAGCCGATCGTCTGCATCGGCCCGCCGAAGCCGTAGAGGAACGCGAACGCACACGGCACGAAGCACTGCCAGCGATACGTGCCTGCGCCGGGCGTCCGGAAGCTGAAGCTGATCGTGGTGTGTGCGAAGTGCATCGGGCACGGCGCCACGGCGCAAACGTTGGAGGTCGCGTTGCTGATGCCGACGAGTGGCACGCTCAGATCGAGATCTGGGACCGTGAAAGTGTGTGCCGGCTCACTCGGCGGTAGCACGCTGAGCGTGGTGTTGTTGTAGGGCGGCAGGCCGCTGCCCTTGCCGGTGTTGCCGACGTCGGTGTAGGTGGCCACGCCGCCGACGGTGCCGCGGACCTGCGCGAGAAAGTTGTTGCGCAGGCCCGTCTGACTGTCGAACTGGTAGACGGTGACGTGCACCAACTCGTGCGCCGGGAGCTTCCAGATCGTCGTGTGGCGCCACCTGCCGCTGGGGTCCTTGACGAGGTAGCTCACCCAGTCGGGAAACGGGTGCTGGCCGTAGCTGCCGACCACCTGGAGCGTCAAGCTGGCGCTGCCGTCACGATTGATCACCGCCGCTACAGCCGGCGGGCCTGACTCGAGGAAGTAGACGACGTAGACGGCCACGAGCGCTATCAGTGCGGCAAACGTCGCCAGCACCGCCAGGAGCCGCACCCTCATCGGCGTGTTCTATCTCGCGGCGAGGGGCGGCGCAACCGATCCCCCGCAACCTAAGAGAATTCTCATCTGATCCTCATAAAAGCGCGGCTCGACCGCATGCCGCGCAGTCGACGGGGCACGCGTACGCGCGACGCGCGACGAGTCCCTACCCTGAACAGGCATGCAACCGCCATCGCCGCAACGCCGCTGCACGCGGCCTGCACCGTTAGCACCGTGAGCGCGGACCCGGAGCTCGAGCAGGGCCAGGCGCTTGATCTCGCCGCCGCCGAGCTGCGTGCCGACAGCGTCGATATCGAGGCGCTCGTTGCGGCGCTTGCCGTGCGCCTGGAGGAGGCGCTGCCGGGCATGGTGGCGGTGAAGCGCCGGCGGATCGGCGGTTTCCGCTCCAAGGAGAGCGCGATCCAGGCGATTTCGCTCTCGCTCGGCGACGCGCGCTTCGAGCTCCAGCGGAGCGCCGGCGGCTTCGAGTGCACGCGCCACGCGGTGGTGCGCGGGATCACGCTGAAGCGCGAGCAGTGTGTGCTGACGGACTGGATCGCCGATGTTGTCGCGGCCGTGGCGGCGACCGCGGCGGTCGGAGAGCAGTCGCGTGTCGCGCTCGAGGCGCTGATCCGATGAGCCCGCTTTTTCGCAGCCGCGGGCCTGCCGCCGATCCTGCCGACCTCGAGCGCGCAGCCGAGTCGCTGCGGCGGATCGAGGCCGGTGGCATTCCCCTACCCGCGAGCGAGCGCCTCGCGGCGCTGGCCGAGGCGGGTGCCACCGGACCGTACGGCAGCGACCTCGCGGTCAACGAGTTTGCGCTGCTCGCGCGGCTCGGCATCCGCCCCATGACGCTCGTGATGGGCTCCTCGATCTACCACACCGGCTGGCAGAGCGGCTACTACTTCCAACCCGGCGAGGTGCGCGTTCTTTCAGACGCCTACAACGAGAGCCGCCGGCTCGCGCTCGGCCGCCTGCTCGAGGAGACGCAGACCGCCGGAGCCGACGCCGTCGTCGGTGTGCGGATCACGCAGGGTTCGCATGACTGGGCGCCCGGCGCGGTCGAGTTCATCGCGGTCGGCACTGCGGTGCGCCTGCCGGAGAACCTGCGCTCTGGGAGCGGCCCGGTGCTGACGGACCTGTCGGGGCAGGAGTTCTGGAAGCTCTGCGCGGCCGGTCTGCGCCCGGTCGGCATCGCGGCGCACACGAGCGTGCACTACGTACCGGCCACGTGGCAGACGCAGATGACGCAGCGCGGCGGCATGTTCGCCGGCTCCGCATCGTGGACGAACCAGGAGCTGAGCGACTTTACGCGCGGCGTCTATGACGCCCGCGAAACGGCGATGGGCTATCTGAAGGCCGCGGCGCGCGCGGCGGGCGGCGACGGCGTCGTCGGCGTCAAGCTCGCTCAGCACTCGCGCGGCTATCGCGTCGCCGGGATGGGCTATGAGCGCGACGACATGATCGTCACGTTCGACGTGATCGGGACCGTGATCCGCGATGACCCCTCGCTCGCGACCGATGAGCTCCCCGGCGCACTCAGCGTCCTCAGTTTGTGATGCATCGGACCGTGGTTCATTTGACCCCGATCTTCGCCCGAATCGCAGCCACCCGAAAGGAAACAGTCTGATGGCGTATGACCCGACCAGCACCGAAGGCGTCCCCCAGGCGGGCCGTGCGCGGCTCGAGCAGAACCGCGCCGGGTTGTTCACCAGCGACCTGTCGGTCAACGAGTTCCTGCTGGTGCGACAGGCCGGCTTCCAGCCGCTTGGCTTGGTGATCGGTTCGAGCATTTACCACATCGGGATTCAGCTCGCGAGCTATCGCCAGAACCAGGAGCTGACGGTGCTTTCGCAGGCGATGTACGAAGCGCGTGAGCTTGCGATGACGCGGATGGAGGAGGAGGCCGAGCAGCTCGGCGCCGACGGAGTCGTGGGCGTGCGGCTCGACATCGGACGCTACGAGTGGGGCGAGAACATGGCCGAGTTCATCGCGGTCGGCACCGCCGTGAAGCATCGCGGCGGCGTTCTCCACCGGGCGCCGTCGGGGCGGCCGTTCACGAGTGACCTGACCGGCCAGGAGTTCTGGACGCTGCTGCAGACCGGTCACCGCCCGGTCGGAATGGTGATGGGATCGTGCGTGTATCACGTCGCGCACCAGTCGATGCGCCAGTCGTTGCGTAACACCGGCCAGAACGTCGAGCTGCCGAATTACACTCAGGCGCTGTACGACGCGCGCGAGCTGGCGATGGAGCGGATGCAGGCGGAGGCGCTCGAGGCCAAGGCGGAGGGGATCGTCGGGGTCGACATCCACGAGCGCTCGCATGGCTGGGGCAGCCACGTGATCGAGTTTTTCGCGATCGGCACGGCGATCATTCCGGCCGAGGGCAGTGAGGACCACGTGATCCCGGCGCCGCAGGTGGTGCTGGACCTCGCCTGATCGAGGACCGCGCGAGAGCGGAGCGTCCGCTGCGATGGGGCCGGATTGGCTCCGCGTCGCTCCGGGAGGAGCTCTAAGCTCGCGGGCGCGATGCGCGGGCGACTCGAAGAGACTCGATCGCGCTGGGTTGCTCGCGTTGCGGTGGTTCTGCTGGTCGCCGGGCTCGGCATCTCGCTGCTCGGCGCCGGACACATTTCCGCGGCGCCAACGCGGCTGCGAACAGAGCCGCCGTCGGCGAGTGCACCGACGCGCGTCGTGAGCGCTCGGGCAAGTCCTGTCGCGGCGTCGGTGCCCGTGGTGCCAGCGAACCCGTTCGCCACTAGCGCGATGCGGCGCTTTCTGCGCACCCGCTCCGGCAACGTCACCGCCGGTGTCTACAACGTTGCCACCGGGACGACGTTCCTCTGCCACCCCGGGGATCGCGAGCAGACGGCCAGCATCGTCAAGGCGAACATCCTCGCCCTGCTGCTCGCGCAGGCGCAGGCGCGACACGAGCCGCTCGACGGCGACGACGCGGCGGTTGCCGCCGGGATGATCGAGGAAAGCGACAACGACGACGCGACCGATCTGTGGGACGACGAGGGCGGCGCCCCGGCAGTTGCCGCGTTCGACGCGCGCCTGCACATGACGCAGACGACGCCGAACTATGCCTGGGGACTGACCGAGACCACGCCACGCGACCAGCTGCGGCTCCTACGGCACATCGCGTTGACGAACAGGATCCTCCGCTACGCCTACCGCGAGTCCGAGCTGTATCTGATGGAGCACGTCATCAGCGAGGACTATTGGGGCATAACCGCCGGCCCGACCCACGCCACCGTCGCGGTGAAGAACGGCTGGCTGCCTGTCGCCGGTGGCTGGCAGATCAACAGCATCGGCATGGTTCGCGGGGATCACCGCTTCTATCTGATCGCGGTCATGACGAACGAAAACCCTGACGAGGCCTACGGCATCGACACGATCGAGGGGATCTCCCGCATCGTCTGGGCGGACCTACGCCAAAGGCGGGAGGGCGAAGGCAGCACCGGCCCCAGTGGCACGAGCGGGTTGAGCGGCGTGACCGGCGTGAGCGGCCCGACCGGCGCAACCGGAGCGTCGGCGGCCTAGCGCGGGTCACACCGCCAGGGAAAGCGCGCGGGCACGCGCGGGGCTCCACCGAGGGCGCCCGCCCTGCTTCTAAAGTTGAAACTCGCCGCCGGCGTAGATCACGACGTCGCCGCCATCGCGCAGCGTCGCTGTGACCGTGCGGTCC
>JBEKBL010000144.1:0-5457 GCA_050015415.1 Solirubrobacteraceae bacterium | reverse complement strand
GGAGAGGACCCACAGACAGGCCTCGGCAAACCCCTGGCGAGCAAGACGAGCTCGAGCCTCCTGGATAAGTGCACGGCCGACGCCGAGCCCGCGCCGGTCTGGGTCGACGTAGAGCGCGAGCAGCTCTCCGACCGCCGACTGGTCCTCGTGCCCGGCCGGCCCGATCGTGGCGAGCCCGCAGATCTCAGTTCCCTCGACGGCGAGGACGGTCACGGGATTCGTCGCTTCGGGGTCCGCGAACGTGTAACGCTGCGCCCATTCCGAGGGCTCGAGGGCGTCAAGGTAGTCGTCGAAGAGCAAACCCCGATATGCCGCCTGCCAGGAGCGCACGTGCATTCGGGCTACCGCCATCGCGTCGGCGGGCCGCGCTACTCGCAGGAACATGCTTTCAGTATCACCGCTGGGGACGCTGACCGCCGACAGCCGCGCCCTGGGACGCGGCGGCCTGGGGTCCGAGGTCGGCGAGGCTCAGCAGGTGGAGCGGTGGATGGTCGATCACAACCGTCGATGACACTCGCAGCACGCGATCGGCGTGCAGAAGCTCGCCGGATGCAAGCAGCCGCCAGGCGGGGTCCTCGTCCATCGGCTCGCTGGCGACGACAACGGCGCGGCGCTCGCCGAGCTCAGAGCTGTGAACGCGGATCGTGCCGACGCTGCTGCGGTGCTCGAGCGCATCACCAGGCCTGCGCTCGAGAACGTAAAGCGTGTGCGTATCTGGGTAGCGCAGCGCCCAGAGCTCGTCGCTCGTGGTGAGCACCACGTTGAGCGCGAACAGCGGGAGCTCCCGGGCAACCCATCGGGCCGCTGCGATGAGGCCCGCAGTGACGTCGCCGTCGTGGTCGGCGATCTCCAAGCTGACGAGTGCGAAGAAGCGCTCAGAGTCCGTGTCGCCCTTGACGAGGCGGCGGTATTTCCCGAGCCGCGCCTCGAGCTTCGCAAGATCTCCGATCACGCCGTTGTGAGCGAGCAGACGACCTTCCTGCTCGAATGGATGCGTGTTCGCCGCGATCAGACCACCGTTCGTGGCGAAACGGACGTGGGCGACGAACGTCTTCGACGCCACATCTCGCGCCTCGCGAGCGAACGACCGATCCTCGAATGCAGCAATCGCACGCTTGTCGACTCGCGGCTGCGCGTTGGCCGTGAAGTAGCCGAGACCGGTGCCATCGGGCTCGCGGTGACTCTGCGCGACCAGGCTGTCCTCGGCGTCCAACAGCCAGAACGTGGCACGCACGCGATCGGGCGCACTGGACATACCGAATAGCCGGCACAACGTTCTAAGACGATAACGCGGCCGGCTCGCGGAGCAGATGAGCCCGGGGCGCATCGCCCGCGCGCCACACGGTTGTGCACGCTGCACGAGCAGAGTATGGTGAGCCGTGGAGGGCACGATTGTGAGGTTGGCCCGAAAGTGGGCCGGCCGCACCGCCTGACTTCCGAGGAGTTATCGGAAGTCGACGAGCCCCACGGGCAGGTTCCGTCCTGAATGCGCCGCGAATGCGGCTCAGCCTGGGTTTGGCCTCGCGTCAGCGCGCGGGACCGTCGGCGTTGCAGTTACACCAACCCAATCAGGAGGACTGATGACCGACACGCACATCGACAGCGCAAAGGGCCGCGTCAAGGAAGCCGCGGGAGTACTGAGTGGAAATCGGCAGCTGAAGCGCGAAGGGCGGGTCGACCAGGCGAAGGGCTCCGTCAAGGGCGCCGTCGACAGGGTCGCGAGCGCTCTCAGCGGCCACAAGGCCGACCAGAAGCACGACTCGAACGACTGACCGTCAGCGAAGCCTTAGGAGGCAACAATGCTTTTGATCGTTCTCTTGGTGATCGTGGTCCTCATGCTCAGCGGATTCAGCTTGAGACGCCGCGGTCGCCGCTAGCCGGCCGGACCGTCACTCCGGGCAGCTAAGCACGCTCGTCGGGGCCGCGCTCCGCGCGCGCTCTCCTCCGGCGGCGCAGCTGCGGTAGGTGGGGCGCGCGTTGCTGAGCCGGCGGTGTGAGCACAGTTTCGCCGTCGGCGCCGCCGGCGGCGAGCGCCTGCGTGTCGGAGGCCACACCAGTGACCTTCTCGGCGGTCTGCTCGATGAGCTCGGTGGCATGCTCGACCGTCCGCTGCGTCTCGTCGATGCCGACCCTTGCGGCATCCTGTTCGGTGCGCAACTCGCGCTGGAGTCGGTGGACCTCCTCGCTGATCTCCTTGGTGTCGACGACGAGTGCGGTGAGCTCCTCCTGGATCCGGCGCAGGTTGCGCGACTCGCGCATGCTCTGCACTGCCACGTAGCCGAGCGGGATGATCGCGAGCATGCTGACCGTGCTGGCGAAGAGCTCAAAGCTCATGAAGCACCAGCGCTGTCGGGAACCGGCTCAGGCCGGCGCGATTGGCCGTTGCGCGACGTGGCTGGAGGCGGCCTTGTCGGCGTTGGCTTGCTGTTCAGCGCAATTGCTCCGATCGACCCGGGGATGCTGGCGCTCGCGAAGCTCGTGGCCGGCTCGAGCCTGAGCAGGGTCGTTAGCAGGAGCAACGGTGTACCGGCGGCCCAGGCCTGGGGGCGCGACGCGCTCGGGTAGGCAACCGGGACCGAGGTCAGCTCAGCCGGGTAGCCCGCGAAGACTTCCGGGAGCCGGTGCTCAAAATGCGGGGCCGCTGAAAGGATCGAGCACGCCAAGCGAGTCGCCGCTTCGTCGTGGCCGTAGCGCATGAGACCCGCGACGATCAGCGAGTTGTCATGCGGCCAGACTGTGCCTGTGTGGTAGCCGAGCGGGTTGTAGCCGGCTTCGCGTGCGCTCAACGTGCGTACGCCCCAGCCTGAGTAGAGCGGCGCGTCGAGCAGTAGCTCCACGGTCGCGGCAGCCGCGTCAACCCCGACGATGCCCGACCAGAGCAGCTGTCCGATGTTCGAGGAGAGGCTATCGACCTGGCGTTTGTCGCCGTCGAGGGCGATTGCGTGGGCGCCGCGCTCGGCCATCCAGTAGTCCGCGTTGAACTGCGTCTGCAACGCTTCGGCCAGCGCGTCGAGCCGATCCGCAAAGGTCTGGTCACCCCAGACCTCGCGCGCCAGCCGGGCGCCGCGGCGACGGGCGTCGAAAACGTAGCCCTGGATCTCGCACGTGGCAATCGGCCCACGCGCAAGGGTGCCGTCGGAGAACTGGATCGACTCGCCGCTGTCCTTCCAGCATTGGTTGACGAGCCCATTGACCAGGTTGCGACGGTAGTACTCCACGTAACCGTCACCGTCGAGGTCGCCGCCATCCTCAGTCCAGGCGAGCGCCGCGCGAGCGTTCGGCTCGAGCTGGCGCACCAGGTCGTCGTCGCCGGTCCAGCGGTGGTATTCGTCCAGCAGGATCACGAACAGCGGCGTCGCATCGGCACTCCCGAAGTAAGGGGAATGGGGCTGGCGTCCGCTTGCGGTCAGCTCGCCGAAGCGAAGCTCATGCAGGATCTTTCCGGGCTCCATCTCGTGGAAGTCATCGCGCGCCTGCGCTTGGCGTGCGGCGAGGACGCGCAACGTGGTGGCCGCGAGCTCCGGCAGGTAAGGCAGCGCTTGGAAGCTCGTGATCAGGCTGTCGCGCCCGAATAGGGCCATGAACCATGGCAGTCCGGCGGCGGGCAACGTCGCCGGATCGCCGAGATCGGGCTGTAGCCGCAGCGCCGCGAGGTCGGTGAGACTCGCGCGGTAGGTGCGGGCGAGTCCAGCGTCCTGCGTCTCCAGCACGGGCGTAGCGGAGAGCCATTCTTCGAGCTCGATCGCCTTCGCGCGGCGCACCTCGTCGACGCTGCCGCTCACGGCGCGCGCAGCAAACTTCGCGCCCGGCTGCGCCGAGCAGGGGGTGACGCTCAGCTCGACCGTCCACTGCGCGCCGCGTTCGAGCACGAACGAGAAGGCCATGCCGTGGCGTGTCATCTGCGCCGGGCGGCTGCTGGTGATCGTGACTGAGCGCGAGAAGCCCTCGTGACCGTACTCGAGCACCAGAGCGTCGCCATCAGTGCGCCAGCTGACCGCGCGCGGAGCGACCGTCCCGCCCTTCACCTCGAACAGATCGGCGAAGTCGGTGTCGATGTCGAGCTCGACGAGCATCTCGCTCGCGTCCAGCCGGTGATTGACGATCGTGATCTCCTCGAGCCACACGCGGTCGACGCAGCGCCGGCGCATCACCGAGCACGGCGCCGCGTCATCGGTGCCAGTGCGCGGCGTCAGGAAGAACTGCGCTGCGAAATGGAAGTCCTGGTCCAGCCCGAGCAGGTCGAGCGGAGTGTCGTCGACGCGGAGTGCCCACTGCGACAGGAAGCGGGTGTCGTCGGAGAAGAAGCCGTGCTCGCGCCCGTCCCCGGGACGCAGATCCCCACGACGGTCGCTGAGCACGAAGGTACTGCCGTCGAGAACGCTGAGCGTCTCCTCAGGCACGAGCTACGCGTACCTCGAGGCGTGCGAGGATCGCGTCACGGTAGACCTGCACGTACGCGCGGGAGACGACATCGACATCGCAGTGCGCCGCTGCCCAGGCGCGACAGGTGGCGGGCGAGATGCGCTCGAGCCGGCCGACGGCAGCGGCCATCTCGAGCTCGTCGTCGACAAGGAACCCAGTGTGATCGTCAACGACGAGCTCACGGGCCGCGCCCTCGGGAAACGCGATCACCGGGGTACCGCAGGCGAGCGCCTCGACCATGACCATGCCAAACGGCTCCTCCCAGCGGATCGGCATCAGCAGGGCGCGCGCATTCTCAAACAGGCTGTGCTTCGTGGGGCCGCTGACCTCCCCGATGAAGCGAACGCGGTCGCCGTCCACGTGTGGGGCGATCTCACGATCGAAGAACGCCTGCTGTCCGGGCTGGATAACTCCCGCGAGGATCAGCGGCACGCCGGCGGCGCGCGCCGCCGCGATCGCACGATGCGGGCCCTTGACCTCGGTCATCCGGCCGATCCACAGGAGGTAGTCGCTCTTGTGCTCCTGGAGGCGCCAAGCGCTCAGGTCGATCGGATTCGGAATCGCTGCAACCACCGCGAGCTCCGGCGGAGCGCACTCGATCTGGGTGCGACTGATCGCCACCACCGTGGCCTTGTGCCCATGGTGAGCGTAGAACGCCGCCGTGCTCGGGGTGAACTGGCCGTGGAGAGTGTGGACGAGCGGCGTCTTGATGCGATCGGCCATCGCCAAGGCGGTGAAGCCGCAATGGTCGTGCACAACGTCGAAATGGCCGCGATCGATCACGGCGAAGGCACGCGCAACGTGATCGGCCTCGTGCAGCGAGCGCTCGATCTCGTCCGGGTGCGCCTCGTCGAGCAGCGTGACGACGCGGGCGCTGGAGCGCGAGCCGGGCGCGCACAGGAGCGTCACGTCGTGGCCCTGCTCGACGAAGGCCTCGGTGAGCGCGCTGACGACGGTCTCGACGCCGCCATATCCCAGCGCGGGCACCGGGATCCATGGTGGGGCGAGCATCGCGACGCGCAGCGTGTCCGGCGG
>JBEKBL010000143.1:0-5462 GCA_050015415.1 Solirubrobacteraceae bacterium | reverse complement strand
AAACGGGCGCATTGTGCCGCGCTTGAGCTAGGGGACGCGGGGGCAGCCCCGGTCACGCTCAGGTGCGGGGACCGCGCTCGCTGTGCGCCGCAGTAGGCGCGGGATGCGTCGCCTCGTGGAGCGATCCGGCCGACCACCTGGTGAGGCTTGCTCGACGGTGGCGCGGATTGCTTCGTCCTGACGCTGTTTGACGATCAGTTGGTTAAGCAGCGAGTGGTTCATGACGGGGGGATGCAGTTGGGCTGGCGCAGGTCTGGCTGCGCTGGACAGCGCGCGCCCGCAGCCGGCGTTGACGTGGACTGCACATGTGTGCATCATTATGCTCAGTGGCACAGTCCAACAGAGCCAATCACGCCGAGAATCCGGTCCAGACCCCGGACATTTCGAGCCGACTAGGTGATTGGACTGCCCGCACGGGTCCTCTTTATTACAAGCTCGCCGAAGCGCTGAACGACGCCGCTACCCATGGCCTTCTCCCAGCCGGGGCTCGACTGCCGTCAGAGAGACTGCTCGCCGAGCAACTGACCGTGAGCCGCGGCACCGTTGTCGCGGCGTATGAGGCGCTGTGCGCGCGAGGCATAGCGCAGACTCGGCGCAACAGCGGCACTTACCTGGTGCGCAGCGCCGCTCACGGTCCGGCCGTACACGGCGCGCCGCTCCTCTCCCGGCTCGTCGACGGCCACCACGTGCCGATCGACTTTTCGATCGGCGCCATCCAACGGCTGGAGGCGCTGCCAAACCTAAGCGTCGATTTCGCCGGTGCGGCGCGGCTCATGCCCGCCCACGGCTACGCCCCGCTCGGGGCACCTGACCTTCGAGCGGCAATCGCCGAGCACCTCACGCAGCGGCGCGGCGTCCACACCCAGCCCGACCAGGTCGTGGTGACCGCTGGCGGCCAGGGCGCATTGAGCCTGATCGCGGCGGCGTTCGTGCGCCCTGGAGACCGCGTCCTGGTCGAGGCTCCCACCTACCCTGGCGCGATCGAGGTCTTCTCGCGCGCCGGCGCTCAGGTCGAGGGAATCGACCGCGACGGCGCCGGACCGATACCGGGCAGCCTGCAACACCTGCTCGCAAGCAGACCGGCCCGCCTGGTCTATCTCGTGCCGACCTGCCACAACCCAACCGGAAGCGTGATGAGCGAGGTGCGCCGGCGCGACATTCTGCGGATCGCAGCGTCCGCGCGTGTCCCGGTGATCGACGACACGGTCCTGGCCGACCTGCTGTTCGAAGGCGGCCCGCCGCCTGACCTCGCGGCGTTGGACGCCGACAACGTTCTGAGCGTCGGCTCGCTCAGCAAATGCTTCTGGGGAGGCGTGCGCGTCGGCTGGATCCGCGCCCCGGCGGAAACCGTGCTGCGACTGGGCCGGATCCGAGCGGCGCTCGACTTCGGCAACTCCGCTGTCTCGCAGGCCATCGCCCTGTCGATCCTCGAAGCCTTCGACGACGTGACCGCCCAAGCCCGGGCACACGCCGCCGAGCACGTCGCGGTACTCGCCGACGAGCTGAGGACCAAGATTCCCGACTGGAAGTTCTCCATGCCGCGCGGGGGTCTTTCACTCTGGGTCGCACTCCCCCACGGCAGCGGCGACCAATTCGCCCAGATCGCACTCCGCCACGGCGTCGCCGTCTCCCCGGGCGAATCCGCCGCTCCCGGCGAAGGCTTCGCCGCACACCTGCGGCTATCCGCCGGCCCCGCCCCACAGGTCATCCGCGAAGGCGTCGACCTTCTCGCACGAGCGTGGAGCGACATGTCCCTGCGTCCCCTCGCGACCGTCTCGTCTCCGACGCTCGCGATATAGATCCAGGGAAGTGACCGCGGATCAGTGGGATCTGCCGGTGACCGATCGGTTCAGCGCCTGGTTGTACCGCCTGTGAGCAGGCGCGCGCCGGCAATGCGCGTGCGGCTCGCTCGAGAGCGGCCCGACGTCAGGCCGCGGGGTTCTCGCTCCGCTGGTTGGGCGGAGTAGCCGATGCGGACGCCACGGTCCCGCTCGCGAGGTAGTCGGTCCAGTCAAACACCTGACCGGCGCTGTCGCCGATGACCTTCCTGAACTCCGGCGACTCGAGCGACGGATCGGCGATGACCTGAGCGAGCTGGAGCACGGCGCCACTACTGGGGTTGATGATCACCTCGTCGCGCAGTCCGCTTTCGTCGCCCGGGAGGCTGTAGCCATCGCCGCCGACCGGTCCCACGATGGCGATGCCGCGCCGGCCCGACTTGTCGGTTGCGGCGCCGAGCAGCTCGATGCCCGGCACGCTCGCCATTATCTGGCAGAGCGCGGCGCGCAGTGCGGCGGATGAGCCGAGTGCAGGCGTCGCGAGGATCCGTGCCGCGGTACTGAAGGTATAGGCCGGAGACACCGGACGCTTCGGGTCGCTGACGATCTCGCCGAGCAGAGTGTTGTTTGTGTCGATGATCTCCTTCAGACTGGCAGGGTCGGTCGGCAAGCCCGAGAGGTCGTCAACGGTCGCGAGCAGTCCCGGCCCGTATTCGACTGTCTGGCCGTACCGCGTCGACGCGGTACGGCTCGCCTCGGCCGATCGCGCTGCCCTCGAAGCTGCTTCGCGGACCCAGCCGTGGCGGCCGGCGGTCATGAAGATCTGGGGTCCGTCGTACGTCACGACGCTGCGGCCGGAACCGTCGTAATCCACCCATGTCTGGGCCGTCTGGGGCTGGGCGACGTACGCGAGCGTTCCCGGAGTCCCTTGGCCAAGCCTGTAGTACGCACCCACAAGGCTCTTGGTCTCACTGTAGAAATACTGGCCGTCGGGCGTGAGGGCCTGCGTCGAATTGCCCGGCGATTCCTGGCCTGCACGCACGAGCACGGCCGACGCCGGCGACAGCGGCGCGGGTGGCGCCTCGCCGGAGGGGCCTGTGATCGTCAACGCGGCCGCGATCACGGCAGCAATCGCTCCGCCCGAAAGCGCGTACGGGCGCCAGCGAGCGCTGCGAACGAGGGCGCGCCGACGGGTGCGGCGTGCCGCGATCGAGCTGACAGGCGCGACCGTGAGTCCGCCTGCGGGGTCTGCGTCGCGGATCCGCGCGTCGAGGTCCACTGAACTCAGCTCCTCGCCACGTTGAGAGCGCGTGCCGCGTGTGCTCGCTCTGCGAAGAGATGCTCGGTGACGAGTGGGTCCTCGCGCAGGCGCGCCTTCGCTTTGTGCAGTCGCAGCGCGACTGCGTTGACCGAGCAGCCGAGTATCTCCGCTGCCTCGGCATGGCTGCAGCCCTCCCAGCTCACCAGCCTCAGCGCCTCGCGGTAGGCATCCGGAAGGCGCTCGATCGCGGCAACCAGCCACGCGTCTGCGGCATCGGCAAGGACTGCCACCTGAGGAGCCGTCGAGGCCTCGCGGTGTAAACGGTCGAACAGCCGCAGACGGCGCCGCTGGCCGCGGCGGTGATTCAGCAGCGTGTGACGCGCCAAGCCGTAGAGCCAGAGGCGGGCATCGCTGCCGCTCGGGATCCGGTCGATCCGACGCCAGGCGACCGAAAACACGTCCGCGACGACGTCAGGCGCCTCGCAGACAGCACCGGGTAACCGCCGGTAGACGTACGCGTAGATCGACGCGTAGTGCTCGGCGTATAGCGCTTCGAAGCGCTCGCGCCGCCGCGGGTCGCGTCCGGGTCTCGGGGATGTCACACGCAGTTTGATCGCGACAACATGCCGACTATATGTCCGCCAAGAAGCCAAACCTTTCCCGCCGTTCGCGCTTCGACGACGATCGCCTCGCATTGGCGGTGTGGAGGGACCGGATCTGGGAGCCTCCTCGGCGCCTTCTGGTGCAGACATGCGCGCGTTGTTGCTGTGCTCGCCATATTGTGGGCCGGATCGCCAGTTTGGTTACGGGCCGAGTGGGTGTGAGGGTGGGACACGGGGTGTCGAGGTGAAGCCGTTGGCGTTGGCCGTGATGGTTGGCGGCGCCCTTGTGGCGGTCGGCGGGAGTGCTGCTGCTCGGTCTGAGCTGTCGGCTCCGGGAGGCTGGAGTGCGCCGCAGGCTTTGCTCCCCGCGACGGAGTACGCGCAATCTCCGGCGCTTGCAGTGGGCGCGGATGGTCACGCGGCCGTGGGCTGGTTTGGCGGAATGCCACTTCCTTGGAGGTTGACGTTCGCTCGGATTGAGCGGACCGATGGGCCGCGCCAGGCGGTCTGGCCTGGCTCAACGGTGGTGGTCGACCGGGGCACGACAACGGGCCGGTTCGGCCCGCCCGTGGTTTTGGCCAGGCACGCGAATCCCGATCCCGGCCTGTCGTTGGCGGTTTCAGGGTCCGGCGTCACGTATGCGGCGTGGAACCCGCTTCCGCCCGGCGCCGCGCCGTCGCCGAGCGGGTTGCCGTCTGGACCGTGGATGATCGCGGTCGCGCCCCGCAACGGGGATTTCTCGAAGCCGCGGAACCTTCTCCCGGCTGGTGGCGAGTTGCTTGATCTCGCCTCGGGGCCTGCGGGGCAGGTACTGGCGGTCTGGGAGAAGGTTGACCGCTCTCGTTTGCACGGTTCGCTTGACTCCGCGCTGCTTGGCAGCAACGGCCAGCGCGGGCGCACCGTGCAGATCTCAAAGCTGCAGATCGACGACTCGCAGCCCGAGATTGCGGTGAACGACGAGGGTGCGATCGCCGCGGCATGGACGCGGGGTGAGACAAACGGAGGCGCTCCCGGTCTGCCGCGCGTGCCCGACAGGTTGCGCTTTGTTCTGTGCACGCCGGCTGGTCAGTGCACGCTCAGGCCGTCCGTTGAGGTCTTCCGCGAGGACCGTTGGGCGCCGTTCGTCACGGTGGACCTGACCGACGACGGCACGGTCTGCCTGCTCATTCACACAGGTAACGGCGGCGCCCTGACGGCGATTGTCAGCCGTGGCGGCCGCGCCTTCTCGCATGCCCAGACGATCGCCCCGGAGGCGGGTTTCCAAACCGCGACCGTCGTCGGCAGGAACGGTGTCCTGACCGTGTTTCCGGGCCCGGTCGTCGACAACGAGCTAAGCGGTTGGCTGCGCTGGTCGCTGCTGGCGCCGAACAGCACCCGCTTCGGCAAGTCCCACGTGATCAAGAACGCCACCGGGAATTTTCCGCCCCAGCTCGCAGCAAACCTCGCCGGCCGGTTCGTGATCACCTTCGGGGCCAAGCGAGGGGACGACCGTTTGGCTGCCACCGGCAGCGACCGCGGTCTCAGCCACCACTACCTCACGGTCAGTAAGGCATGGGCATTGGTGCCGGGGATCGACGGCACAGGCAACGCGATCGTCGTCTGGAACACCATAAGCGACCACGTACAGCGAGGGGTCTTCGCTGCCTTCCAGCACGCCTGACCTCGTAAATATTTACCAAGTGCGGCCGCTCACGGCTGCCGCGCTAGCCGTTGCCGGTGCGTGGCCAGGGTGCGGTTTGGATCATGGTGATGAGTTCGTCGCGTGGGTAGCCCTGGGTGCGGGCGTACTCGACGAGCTCGTTGACTGCGCGCAGGACGGCG
>JBEKBL010000142.1:0-5485 GCA_050015415.1 Solirubrobacteraceae bacterium | reverse complement strand
CCCGTGGGACGCGCTAGCGCTCGGGGCCGGCGTCGCGCTTGCAGCGCCACTCGGGGACCTGTTCGAGAGCTTCGTCAAGCGTGACGCCGGCGCCAAGGACACGGGGAGGCTGTTCGGGGCGCACGGCGGCGCACTCGACCGCCTCGACGCGGTGCTCTTCGCCGCCGTCAGCGGCTTCTATATCTGGCACGCGATCCTGGTCGGCTGATGGCGGCGAGACGAATCCTGATCTTCGGCTCGACCGGCTCGATCGGCCTGCAGGCGCTCGATGTCTGCGATCGCAGCGACGAGCTTGAGGTCGTCGGGCTGTCTGCGGGCACGGCGTGGGAGCCGCTCGTTGAGCAGGCGCGTGCGCTCGGCGTGCCGCGCATCGCGCTCGCCGACGTCGCCGGCGCCGCCGAGGCATCTCGAGCATGGCCCGACGGCGAGGTGCTGAGCGGACCCGATGGAGTCGCCGCGCTGGTGGCCGAAGCCGCCCCGGATCTCGTGCTCAACGCGATCGTCGGTTCAGCCGGACTACTGCCGACGATCGCGACTCTGGGCGAGGGAATCGACCTCGCGCTCGCCAACAAGGAGTCGCTGGTCGCGGGAGGCGAGTTGGTGATGGCGCTAGCCGAGGCGACTGGAGCGCAGATCCTGCCCGTCGATTCCGAGCACGCCGCGCTGCACCAGCTGATCGCCGCCGAACGGGCTTTCGGACCGGGCACGATCGAGCGTCTCACGATCACCGCCTCGGGCGGGCCGTTCCGTGGCATGACCGGGGAGCAGCTCGCGTCCGTCAGCGTCGCGGAGGCGCTCAAGCATCCGACCTGGGAGATGGGCGGGAAGATCACGATCGACTCGGCGACACTGATGAACAAGGGCCTCGAGCTGATCGAGGCGCACCACCTGTTCGGTGTCCGCTACGAACAGATCGACGTCGTGGTGCACCCGCAGTCGATCGTTCACGGCTGCGTCGCGCTCTGTGACGGCGCCGTGCTCGCCCATCTGGGGCTCCCTGACATGCGCGTACCGATTGCCTACGCGCTCCACTATCCGAACCGCGCCGACCTGCCGGTTGCTCGCCTTGACCTCATCGCGGCGGGAAGCCTTACCTTCGAGGCGGTCGACCTCGAGGCGTTTCCCTGTCTGCGCCTCGCGCGGGAGGCTGCTCTCGCCGGCGGCACCGCGCCCTGCATCCTCAATGCCGCCAACGAGATTGCAGTCCACGCCTTCCTCGCGGGCCGGATCGCCTTCACGCGCATCGCCGAGGTGATCGAGGCGACGCTCGAGGCGCTGGATTCGCGCCCGCTTTCGGAGTTCGAGATTCTCTTCGCCGCCGACCGCGCGGCGCGGGAGACCGCGCGGGGGTTCCTCGCCTGATCTCGCCGAGCCGGCACAGCCGAGCGCTTTAGGTTCCACTTCAGGGCGCCCTGCCAGACTTCCACGGACGTGGCCTGGGTAATCGCGATCGGCGGCATCGTCCTGCTCGTCATCCTGCACGAGGCGGGACATTTCGGGGCGGCGAAGGCAGCTGGAATGCGCGTCGAGCGCTTCTCACTGTTCTTCCCACCGACACTCGTCAGCTTTAGGCGCGGCGAGACCGAATACGCGATCGGTGCGATCCCTGCGGGGGGTTACGTGAAGATCACCGGCATGAGCCCGGAGGAGATGGCCGAGCTCGATCCGGAACTGCGGCCGCGCTCTTACTACGCACAGAAGCCATGGAAGCGGATCCTCGTGATCCTCGCGGGACCCGGCGTGAACCTCCTGATCGCGTTCGTGTTGTTCACCGTGGTGTTGATGACGGGGACGCAGGGCGGTGCGACGACGATCTCGAATATCGCGCCGCAGGTGGACGCATTCGTCCCAGGCACAACCGTGGCTGCGCTCGTGCGCCACGATCCGGCCTACGGTCGACTGCGCCTCGGCGATCGGATCTTGAGGATCAACGGCCGCACGGCGACGAGCAACGGCATCATCGCGACGATCCGGCGCGACAAGTGCGTGGGGGCTCTGACCCAGGGCTGTCGCGCCGCCAGTCCCGTCGTGTTCGCGGTCGATCGGCGCGGAGTCGAGCACACGATCTCGATCTACCCTCGCTACGAGAAGGCCTACGGATACATGATGGTCGGCTTCGACCTCTCCGCGTCGGCGCGCAGTCTCACCCTGCCGGCAGCGATTGTCGGCTCCAGCGAGACGATGTGGAGCCTCACATCGGGGACCGTCACCGGCCTCTTCCACGCTCTCACCAGCTCGAAAGCCCGCCGGCAGCTGCACAGCATCGTCGGCATCACGCAGGTCACCGAGGAGGCGGTCGCGCTCGGTCCGACGTACGCGCTGGTGATCATCGGGGTCGTGTCGCTGATCCTCGGTGTCATCAACCTGTTCCCGTTCCTTCCGCTCGACGGCGGCCACGTGCTCTGGTCAGTGGCCGAGAAGTTGCATGGCGGGCGTGTCTCGACGCAGGCGATGTGGAAGTTCAGCTCGGTTGGCATCGTGCTGCTGGTCTTCCTCGTTTTCAGTGGCATCAGCAACGACATCAGCCGACTTTCCGGGAATTAGCGCCTCTCTGCCGTCCGCAGCAGCTGTAAAGATGCGCCCGTGCGGATTCGCCCAAGCAGTCTCATGATCGGGATCCTGGTTGCCGCGCTCGGGCTGCTGGTCGCTTCTTCGTACGCCCGCCGGCGCGCCCAGCGCTGACCCGCAGCGCCGGCCGCGTAGAATCTGAGCATGGCCTCAGAGCGCCAGATCATGGTCGGCAGCGTGCCGATCGGCGGTGGCGCGCCGGTCGCCGTACAGACGATGACCAAGACGGAGACGGCGAACCTCGCCGCGACCATGGATCAGATCCGGACCGTTGCGGAGGCTGGCGCCGACATCGTTCGTGTCGCAGTGCCTCGCGAGCAGGATGCCGCGGCGCTCGAGCAGATAGTCGCTCAGTCGCCGATCCCCGTGATCGCCGACATCCACTTCAACTACACCCTCGCCCTCAAGGCGATCGACGCCGGCGCGCACTGCGTCCGCCTCAACCCCGGCAACATCGGCGGCGCGGAGAAGGCCGGCATCGTGATCGAGCACGCCAAGCGCGTCGGCACGCCGCTGCGGGTCGGTGTCAACTCCGGCTCGCTGCCGGCGCACCTGCGCGACCTCGAGTACGACAACCCGGTAGAGGCGCTCGTGACCGCGGCCGTGGAGACTGTCGAGCTGATGGAACGGCTCGACTTCACGAACTTCAAGGTGTCGATGAAATCGACCTCTGTTCCAAACACGATCGCATCGAACCGGCTGCTCGCCGAGCGGATCCCCTACCCGCTCCACCTCGGGGTGACGGAGGCAGGCACCAAATGGTCCGGCTCGCTCAAGTCGGCGGTCGGGCTCGGGACCCTGCTCGCCGACGGCATCGGCGACACGATCCGGATCTCGCTCTCGACCTTCCACGCGGAGGAGGAGGTCAAGGTCGCCTGGGAGATCCTCAAGGCGCTGAAGCTGCGTGAGCGCGGACCGGTGTTGATCGCGTGCCCGACGTGCGGACGCCTCCAGTTCGACATGGACACCGTCGTGTCGGAGGTCGAGCGCCGCCTCGAGGCCTACGACGATCCGATCGAGGTGTCGATCCTCGGCTGCGCCGTGAACGGCATTGGCGAGGCGCGCCACGCCGATTTCGGCATCACCGGCGCGAAGGACATGGGAATGATCTATTCGAAGGGTGAGCCGCTCAAGAAGGTTCCGACGGAACGGCTCGTCGACGAGCTGTTCGCGGAGATCGACCGCTACTACGCTGCCGGCCGCAAGGTCCTGCTCGATGAGCGGAGCGCTGCCGAGGCGCGCGCCTGGCTCGCCGAGAACGAGGACGACACCGCGCTCACTCCGGAGCGGATCGCGGCACTCGAAGCCGCGGCGGCACAAGAGGCCGAGGAAGCAGGCGCGCCGGCTCTCGAGGAGAGCGAATCCCCGGTCGCCGGGCGCCGCTTCTCACGCGCCTAGAGGGTCGCGCGGGTGGGGAGCAGCGCCCGTCCGCGCTCCTCGGCTAGGCGGCGCTGAACCGCTCTGCCACCTTGTCCCAGTCGACGACATTCCACCAGGCGTCGATGTAGTCGGGGCGGCGGTTCTGGTAGAGCAGGTAGTAGGCGTGCTCCCAGACGTCGACGCCGAGCAGCGGCGTCTTGCCCGCCGAGATCGGATTGTCCTGGTTGGGCGTCGGGACGATCGCGAGGCCCGAGCCGTCGTGCACGAGCCAGGCCCAGCCGGAGCCGAACTGCCCGAGGCCCGCTGCTTTGAGCTTGTCCTTGAAGTCGTTGAACGAGCCGAAGGCGGAATCGATCGCGCCTGCGAGCTCGCCGCCCGGCTCGCCGCCTCCCGATGGGCTCATGCTCTCCCAGAAGAGGCTGTGGTTGTAGTGGCCGCCGCCGTTGTTGCGCACCACGTTGCGCTTGTCGTCGGGCACGCGGTCGAGGTTGACGAGCAGCTCTGCGACCGGCAGGTCGGCTAGGTCGCTCCCCTCGAGCGCGTTGTTGACGTTCGTCACGTAGGTCTGGTGATGCTTGTCGTGATGGAGCTCCATCGTGCGAGCGTCGATGTGCGGCTCGAGCGCATCGAAGGGGTATGGCAGGTCGGGGAGCGTGTACGCCATCTGTTCTCCTTGAAGATTGCTTTCCACGCACAATAGCCCTTGAGCCGTGCGGCCTCCGTGGCGCCGCAACGTCGTAGGCTAGGGCACGATGACCCGCCTCTCGAGCTACTTCCTGCCAACCGAGAAGGAGGCGCCCGCCGATGCCGAGGCGCTGTCGCACAAGCTGATGGTGCGCGCCGGACTCGTGCGCCAGATGGGCGCCGGGCTGTGGACGTGGCTGCCGGCGGGCTGGCGAGTCCAGCGTCGCATCGAGGCGATTCTGCGTGAGGAGATGAACCGAATTGGCGGCCACGAGATGCTGATGCCGTTGATTCAGCCGGCCGAGCTGTGGAAGCGGACCGGGCGCTACGCGATCGAGGAGCTGTTCAAGCTCCAAGACCGGCGCGGCGCGGAACTCGTGCTCGCACTGACGCACGAGGAGGCGGTGACCTCGCACGTCGCCCAGGTCGTGCGCTCCTACCGCGATTTGCCGCTGATCCTCTACCACCTGCAGGTCAAGGGTCGCGACGAGGCACGCCCACGCGCGGGCGTGCTGCGAACGCGCGAGTTCGTGATGAAGGATTCCTACAGCTTCGATCGCGACCAGGACGGGCTCGAGGCGAGCTACGCGCGCCACATCGAGGCCTACGACCGGATCTTTGATCGAACGGGGCTACGCTGGTATCGCGTGGCCGGCGACGTGGGGCTGATGGGCGGCAGCGGCGCCCACGAGTACATGGCGCCGTGCGCGGCAGGCGAGAACGAGGTCGCCATAGCTCCCGGCTATGCGGCGAATGTCGAGGTGGCGAGCGCAACCCCGCAGCCGGTCGAGCTCGATGAGCGTCGTGACGCGCCGCAGGAGGTCGCGACGCCGGGCGCAACGACCGTCGCTGA
>JBEKBL010000141.1:0-5502 GCA_050015415.1 Solirubrobacteraceae bacterium | reverse complement strand
GAACGATCAACCACCCCTTCTTACCTTCTAGTAGATAGGATGTCAAGGTGTTTTCACGCCACCGCAACGACGAGGCTCGATGACGCAGGAGCACACGGACACCAGCACCGTCGACCGTATCCTCGACGCCGCCGAGGCGCTGGTTGCGACCCGCGGATTCAACGGCTTCAGCTACGCCCATATCGCCGAGGAACTGGGCATCACGAAGGCCAGCCTGCACTACCACTTCCGCAGCAAGGCCCAACTCGGGGAGGCGCTGATCGCCCGCTACGCCGAACGCTTCGCCGGGGCACTCGAACAGATCGACCTTAACACGCCCGGCGCACCCGACAGGCTCACGGCCTACGCCCAGCTGTATTCGGCCGTCCTGCACGGGGATCGCATGTGCCTGTGCGGCATGCTTGCGGCGGAATACGAGACGCTCCCCGAACCGATGGGAGAAGCGATCGTCCGCTTCTTTGACGCAAACGAAGCCTGGCTAACCCAGGTGCTCGGCGACGGCCGCACAGACGAGACCCTGATCGTCGACGGCAACCCCAACGAAAGCGCCCAAGCCATCCTCGGAGGCCTCGAAGGCGCCCTGCTGGTGGCCCGCCCCTACGGCGACCCCAGCCGCTTCGACGCCGCAGCCAAGCGCCTCCTCGCACCCTTCATCAGGAACCCTTCCGGGACGTCTCGGACCGGTACGGACTGGACTCGCGTTTGAGGCGTCAAACGTGCCGCCGGGATCAGACACGGGGGTCGACGTGCATCTTTGGCCCAGCGCCGGCGTCGCCTGGACGCCAGCCGCCAAGGACGTCGCCGACCTGCGCGAGGGGGACCGTCGCGGCCACGAGCGGACGTGGATCGACCGCGCCCGACGCAAACGCGTCGATCGCAGCGCTCAGGCCGGGAGAGGCAGACAGGATGCCGACCGCCGTCACGTCCTTGAGCGCCATCGTGCGAGTGTCGATCAGGCTCGGGGTGCCGGCGAGTCCGATGAACACGACGCGCTTGCCGGGCTCGACCAGCTCCAGTGCGCGCGCCGGCAGATCCGGCGCGTTGGAGGCGTCGATCACCGCATCGAAGGCGAGGTCCGGCAGCTCGCCTGCCCGCCACACCCCGGCGAATCCAAGCTTCCGCGCGAAGGACAGCGAGGGCTCGTCCTTGCCCACGACATGCACCTCCGTGCCGGCGGCGTGAGCGAACAGCGCAGCGAGCAGGCCGATCGTGCCCGGACCCAGCACCAGCACGCGGTCCTCGGGGTGGAGGTCCGCGGCCCACACGGCTCGCAGCGCGTTTCCGCCGGGCTCCACCATCGCGCCGGCCACGTCGTCGACCGCGTCCGGGAGCCCTCGCAGCGATGACGCGGGGACGGCCAGCTGCTCGGCGAGCGCTCCGGCTCTGGCGCCGCTGATCCCGACCTCGGTGCGGCGCTCACACAGATGCTGGCGTCCAGACCGGCAACGCTCACACTCGCCGCAACCGAGCATCGTGTCGCCGATGACCCGCCGGCCGATCCACGACCGATCGACGCCATCCCCCGTGGCGGCGACGACCCCGCACCATTCGTGCCCCAGCCGCATTGGATAGGCGGCGTGCCCGTCGTGCAGGTAGGCCATCTCGCCGGTGAAGAACTCGACGTCGGTGCCGCATACACCCACGCGGGCGACGTCCACCACGACCTCGCCGGGCGCCGCGGCCGGATCCTCCACCTCCTGTAGCGAGAATTCCCCGGGTGCTGTGAGCACGAAGGCCTTCACCGCACACCGCTCACGATCCCGACCACGGCGTGCTCGGAAGACCGGCGGCGTCGACCTTGGCGGTGAACAGACGGCCTGAGAGCGGGAACTCCTCCAGCTGTGCCGGCGACAGGTCGGCGCGGGCGGTCGTGATCAGCAGGGTATCTCGCGCCGCTCCAACGAACGCGACGCTGGAGGTATGTGGCGCGGGTACCGCGATCGTGGCCAGATGTTCACCGACCGGCGTGTAGCGGCGCACCTCGCCGGCGCCCCAGATCGCAATCCAGAGAGTGCCGTCCGTATCCATGCACAGACCGTCCGGGGAGCCGTCGTCGATCCGGATGGTCGCAGCGCGGGCACCCCAGCTTCCGCTCGCGGCGTCGTACGGTCGGGACCAGACGATGCCGGGGGTCGAGTCGACGCTGTAGAGAACAGCTCCGTCGGCGGACCAGGCGAGCCCATTGGAGACCGTCAGGTCATCGTCGATGATCGCCACGCTCCCACCCTGACCGATCTGCCACAGACACTCGTCGCGCTCGCGTGCGTCGAGCGCGAGGCTGCCGACGAGGAATCGGCCGGCCGGATCGCATGCTCCGTCGTTGAGCCGGCTGTTCTTTGTGGCCGCAACGACGTTGGCCAGCAGCTCACGGCCGCAGTCGCGCCCGACCCGGTAGAGGTCGCGTTGCCCGGCGACGAGAAGCGCTCCGTCGGCGGCGCAGACCACCGCCCCGACCGTCTCATCGAAGCTGAGCTGATCACCTGGCTCGATGACGGACCCGTCGATTGAACCGCTGTGGACGTGTCCGGCGTTGATGTCGACCCACAGCACACGCCCGCGCTCTTCGTCCCAGATCGGGCCCTCGGCCAGTGCGTAGGCCCGCTCGGACGCGACGCTGGCGCTGAACGACCTCGGGGTGGCGCTGCCCGGCTCGTCCGTGCGCCCTGGGGCGCGCCAGTCTGTAGGCTCGGACACGCCTCAGATCCTAAGCCTGCTCGACCACCCGAGGGCGCCGATGCCGACCCAGCGAAGCGCGGCCTGGTATGCCGGGACGGACCGCAACTCCTATATCCACCGGGCGTGGATGCGGCGCGGCCTGCCCGATCATGCCTTCGACGGTCGTCCGCACATCGCGATAGCGAACACGGCGTCGGACCTCACTCCCTGCAACGCCCATCTCAACGAGGTGGCCGAGAGCGTCAAGCAGGGCGTGTACGAGGCCGGGGGCATCCCGATGAACCTGCCGGTCGTCTCGCTTGGCGAGACCAATGTCCGCCCGACCGCGATGCTCTGGCGGAACATGGCCGCGATGGCGGCCGAGGAGATGTTCCGCGCCAACCCGATCGACGGTGTCGTGCTGCTCGGAGGGTGTGACAAGACGATCCCGGCGCTGCTGATGGCAGCCGCATCCGTGGACCTTCCGGCGGTGGTGCTGCCGGGCGGCCCGATGTTGAGCGGCACCTTCCGCGGGCTGGCGTTGGGGTGCGGCACCGACGTATGGAGGCTGTCGGAGGAAGTCCGCGCCGGGACGTTGTCGCAGGAGGACTTCCTGCGGTCAGAGTCCTCGATGATCCGCAGCCGCGGACACTGCAACACGATGGGCACCGCCTCGACCATGGCGCTCGTGGCCGAGGCGCTGGGGACCACGATGCCCGGCGTCGCGGGAACTCCCGCAGCGGACAGCCGACTGCTCCAGGCGGCCCACGAGACGGGACGCCTCGTCATATCGATGGTTCGCGACGGACGGCGGCCGAGCGAGTTCCTGACCCGCGGTTCGTTTCTGAACGCGATCGTCGCGCTCGCGGCGGTCGGTGGCTCCACCAATGCCGTCATCCATCTGCTCGCGATCGCGGGTCGGCTCGGCATCCCGTTGACCCAGGACGACTTCGACCGCACGGGCGCCGCGGTGCCGCTGCTCGTCGATCTGCAGCCGTCGGGGCGGTTTCTGATGGACGACTTCCACCGCGCCGGTGGTCTGCTCGCCGTGCTCCGCGAGGTTGTCGACCTGCTCGATCCGACCGCGCTGACCGTCACCGGCCGCCCGCTCGTCGAGTACCTCGCCGACGCGCAGATCTGGGACGGCGAGGTGATCCGCCCGCGATCCGATCCGCTGGTGGCGCACGCCGGGATCGCCGTCCTCCACGGCAGCCTGGCCCCCACCGGGGCCGTGATCAAGCCCGCCGCGGCATCCGAGCATCTGCTGCGCCACCGCGGGCGAGCCGTGGTCTTTGACTCGATCGAGGACTTCCATGCCCGCATCGACGATCCCGAGCTGGCGGTCGACCCGGACTCGGTGCTGGTGCTCCGCGGATGCGGGCCAAAGGGCTATCCGGGAATGCCTGAGGTGGCGAACATGCCGCTTCCGAAGAAGCTTCTCGAGCAGGGCGTTCGCGACATGGTCCGGATCTGCGACGGGCGAATGAGCGGGACGGCGTACGGAACCGTCGTGCTGCACGTGTCACCGGAGGCCGCGGCCGGAGGCCCGCTCGGACTGGTGGCAACCGGCGATCACGTGGTCCTCGACGTCCCCGCTCGGCGGCTCGATATCGACGTCACCAAAGAGCAGCTGGCCGGCCGCTCGCCGGCCGCTGCCGCGACACGCGCATTCGCCAACCCGTCGCGAGGCTGGGAGAGCCTCTACGTGAGCACGGTGCAGCAGGCCAACACCGGCGCCGATCTGAACTTCCTGGTCGGATCAAGTGGCCATCAGGTGGGACGTGAGTCCCACTAGCGGAGCGCGCCGGGCACTCGTAACCGGGGGCGCCAGCGGACTCGGTCGCGCTTGCGCCGAGCGTCTGCGCTCCGAGCGCCACGACGTGATCACGGTCGATATCGCCGACGGAGCCGACCACCGCCTCGACGTCACCGACGATGCGGCGGCGGGCCGGTTGATCGCCGACCTCGAGCCGATTGACATCCTGCTCAACAGCGCCGGCGTCGGCGGTCCCAACAGGCCACTGTGGGAGACGACGCGCGCGGAGTGGGAAGCCACCTTCGCCGTCAATGTTCACGGAACCGTTGCCATGTGTCGCGCCGTCGTTCCCGGGATGGTGGAGCGCGGCTGGGGCCGGATAGTCAACTTTGCGAGCATGGCCGGCAAGGACGGCAACCCCAACCTGAGTGCCTACTCGGCGTCGAAGGCGGCCGTCATCGCGCTCACAAAATCGCTCGGCAAGGAGCTCGCCACCACCGGCGTCATCGTCAACGCGATCGCGCCGGCCGTGATCGCCACCGAGATGAACGAGACGACTGCTCCCGAGGTCCTCGCGCATCTCATCAGCCTGATACCGATGAAGCGCGTTGGCCGGCCCGAGGAGGTCGCGGAGCTCGTCGCCTGGCTGGCCTCGGATCGCTGCAGCTTCTCCACAGCAGCCGTCTACGACATCAGCGGCGGTCGAGCCACCTACTAGACCATCAGTCCCCTCCGCTCCGCGCTTCGCCGCCGACAATTTGCCGTAAATACGCTTTACACAGCGGCACCGACGCGTAGGGTGTGCGCATGCCGGCGATTGCAGAGCTTCGCGCCAGACTTGCCGAGTTGGCCGACCTGTCGGCACTCAGCAGGCTCGCGGGGTGGGACCAGCAGGTGATGATGCCCCCCGAGGGCGCGCCCGCGCGCGCGAACCAGCTCGCCACGCTCGACCGCATCTCACACGAGCTCGCGACCTCCGACGGGATCGGCGAGTGGCTCGAGGAGCTCGAAGGCAGTGAGCTCGACGAGATCGACCGCGACATCGTGCGCGTCGCACGGCGGGACTTCGAGCGCCAGCGCAGCGTACCTGC
>JBEKBL010000140.1:0-5512 GCA_050015415.1 Solirubrobacteraceae bacterium | reverse complement strand
GATCGGCCTCTACAACCTCGGCGTACCGGCGGAGGACGGCGGACCGGATGTGGACACCGTCACGTGGGCGATGCTCGCGATGGAGATGTCCCAGCACCGCGCCGGGCTCTACAGCGCTTGCTACGGCGCGTTCGGTGGCACCGGCATCCCGCAGCTCTCCGCCGCAAGTCCCGAGCAGAAGGAGCGATACTACGAGCCGCTCCTACGTGGTGAGAAGCGCGCGTTCTTCGGCCTGACGGAGAGCGCGGGAGGTAGCGACCCCGCGACGACGATCCGGACGAGCGCGGTGCGCGACGGCGACGACTGGATCCTCAACGGTGGCAAGATCTTCATCAGCGACGCGCACAGAGCGGACTTCGGTCTCGTCTTCGCGCGCACCGGCGGCCCGGGGTCGGGACGCGCCGGAATCTCGTGCTTCATCGTCGATACCGACACCGCCGGCTTCGGCGTCGAGCGCGTGATCGCGACGCTGCGCGCGGGCGTCAGCCCGACCGAGCTTAGCTTCACCGAGATGCGCGTGCCGGGCGCAAACCTGCTCGGCGAAGTCGGCGGCGGCTTCGCGCTCGCCAACTCGGCGCTCGTGCGGACACGGATCCCCTACTCGGCCGGCTGTGTCGGCGTGGCGATCAAAGCCCACGCGATGGCGCTCGACTACGTCAAGCAGCGCGAGGTCTTCGGCAAGACTCTCGCTGAGCACGAGGGCGTGCAGTGGATGCTCGTGGACAGCGAGATCGAGATCCGCAACGCAACATTCCTGGTTCTGCACGCGGCCGCGCGCGCCGACCAGGATTTGCCGTTCCGCACGGAGACGGCGATGGCGAAGATCTACGCGACCGAGGCCGCCGGCCGCGTGGTCGATCGCTCGATGCAGCTGTTCGGCGGCTACGGCGTGGCGAAGGAACTACCTTTCGAACGCTGGTATCGCGAGCTGCGAATCCGGCGGATCGGCGAGGGCACAACCGAAACTCAGCGGATGGTCGTCTCGCGCGAGCTGCTGCGTGCGCTGCGCCACAAGGCCGTGTGGGAACCGTGATCAGCGAGACGCTCACACGCACGCAGGTCGCGATAGTCGGCGCCGGACCCGCGGGCTTGACGCTCGGCCTGCTGCTGGCGCGCGCCGGCATCGAGTCGGTGGTCCTCGAGAGCCGCAGCCGCGAGTACATCGAGCGGCGCGTGCGCGCAGGACTGCTCGAGCAGAACACGGTCGATCTGCTGCGCGGCCTCGGCGTCGCCGAGCGGCTCGATCGCGAAGGCCTGGTGCACGATGGCATCTACCTGCGCCACCAGGGACGCACCCTGCATATCCCGATTTTCGAGCTCACCGGTCGCCAGGTCACCATCTACGGACAGCAGGAGGTCGTCAAGGATCTCGTGGCGGAGCGGCTGGCTCAGGGCGGAGCGCTCCATTTCGAGGTCTCGGATCTCGCGGTGCACGACCTCGACGCCGACGTCGCGCGGATCACCTACAGCAGCGTTGGCGTCCAGCAGACGCTCGAGTGCGATTTCATCGCGGGCTGCGACGGCTTTCACGGCGTCTGCAGGGCGTCGATTGACCCGGGGGCGCTGATCGAGCACGAGTACGTCTACCCGTTCAGCTGGCTCGGGATCCTCGCCGAGGCGCCGCCGTCGACAGACGAGTTGATCTACGCCTGGCACGAGCATGGCTTCGCGCTCTACTCGATGCGCTCTTCCAGCGTCAGTCGCCTCTACCTCCAGGTGCCCAACGACGAGCCGCTCGACGATTGGCCCGACGAGCGGATCTGGTCGGAGCTGCAGACGCGCCTCGAAAGCACCGGCTGGTCGGTGACCGAAGGTCCGATTTTCGAGAAGGGCATCACACCGATGCGGAGCTACGTTTGCGAGCCGCTTCGCCATGGACGGCTGTTCCTGGCCGGTGACGCCGCGCACATCGTGCCACCGACCGGAGCCAAGGGCCTGAACCTCGCGGTCAACGACGTGCGCCTGCTCGCCGCCGCGCTCGAGGGCTGGTATCGGAGCGGCTCGGCAGCGGGGCTCGACGGCTACTCGGACGCAGCGCTGAGACGCGTCTGGCGCGCGCAGGACTTCTCCAACTACATGACCCAGCTGCTGCACCGTCTCGGAGGCGACACGTTCGAGCGCAAGCTCCAGCTGGCGCGCCTCGAATATCTCGCTCGCTCAAGCGCCGGCGCAACCAGCCTCGCCGAGAATTACGTCGGACTTCCTGCGACCGAGGAGTTCTGAGAGCGTGCATTCACGTAGCCTGGAACGATGGCTCGAATCGTCAGTCTGAGCGACGCCGTTGCCGAGCTCGTGCGCGACGGCGACTCCGTTGCGCTCGAGGGCTTCACCCACCTGATTCCGGTTGCAGCCGGGCACGAAGTGCTGCGTCAGGGCCGGCGCGAGCTCGAGCTGATCAGGATGACGCCCGACATCCTCTACGACCAGATGATCGGCATGGGCGCAGCGCGCCGGCTGGTGTTCTCCTACGGGGGAAATCCCGGGGTCGGCTCGCTTTACCGGTTCCGCGACGCGCTCGAGAACGGCTGGCCGAACACTCTCGAGATCGAGGAGCACAGCCACGCCGGCATGGCGAACCGCTACGCAGCGGGGGCATCGGATCTGCCATGCGCTTTGCTGCGGGGCTACGCCGGAACCGATCTCGTCGCGCACACGGAGGTCCGCTTCGTCGCCTGTCCGTTCACCGGCGAGCGGCTCGCCGCGGTTGCAGCGCTCCGGCCTGACGTGGCGATCGTCCACGCGCAGGAAGCCGATCGTGAGGGAAACGTCCAGCTGTGGGGCATTCCCGGCGTGCAGAAGGAAGCGGTGCTCGCCGCGAAGCGTTCGCTCGTGACGGTGGAGCGAAGCGTCGAGCGTCTCGAGGCGCGCCCGGGCTCGATCGTGATCCCGGGTTGGGCAATCGACCTCGTCGCCGAGGCGCCGGGCGGCTCGTGGCCGTCATACAGTCAGGGCCTGACGAGGCGCGACAACGACTTCTATCGCTCGTGGGCGGAGATCAGCAGTGACCGTGATCGGTTCCTCGCCTGGATGGACGAGCACGTGCTGGCAGCGGCGGCCGCGTCATGAACGACGCGACCAGCGACGAGGTGCAGACCGTGGTTGCAGCACGACGCCTCGCAACTACACGCACCGTTTTCATCGGCGTCGGGCGCCCGAGCACGGCGGCAATCCTGGCGCGAATCGTCAACAACCCGAAACTGGTGTTGATCTACGAGTCGGGGACGATTGGCGCGAAGCCCACACGGGTCCCGTTGTCGATCGGCGATGGCGAGCTTTCGGAGACTGCGGACGCCGTCGTCAGCGTTGCCGAGATGTTCAACTACTGGATCTGCGCCGGACGCGTCGACGTCGCGTTCTTGGGGGCCGCGCAGGTCGACCGGTTCGCCAACCTCAACTCGACGGTGATCGGGGATTACGACCGTCCGCGCGTGCGCCTTCCCGGGGCCGGCGGTGCCCCCGAGATCGCTGCCAACTGCGGCGAGGTGGTCGTTGTGGCGCAGCACACGCCGCGCACGCTGGTCGAGCGCCTGGACTTCCTGACCACGGTTGGCCACGGCGACGGCCCGGGCGCGCGCGCTCGGCTCGGCCTCCGCGGCAGGGGTCCGACGGCGGTGATCACCGATCTCGGAGTGCTCGAGCCCGGAGGTGACGGTGCTGAGCTGGTGCTCACTCAGGTGCACGAGGGGGTCAGCGTGGAGGCGGTGCGCGAGGCAACAGGCTGGCCCCTGGCCGTCGCTGACGAGCTGCGTGTAACGGAGCCACCGAGCACGCACGAGCTGACGGCACTGCGGGAGTTGCTCGCACGATGAGCGAGGCATTCATCTATGAGGCGGTGCGGACGCCGTTTGGCCGCTTCGGCGGGGCTCTGGCGAGCATTCGGCCAGACGATCTGGCCGCGCATGCGCTGAGCGCGCTGCTCGATCGTGCCGGCATCGGCGATGGCGCCGTGCTCGACGATGTGATCCTCGGCAATGCGAACGGCGCCGGCGAGGACAACCGCGACGTTGCACGCATGGCGGTGCTGCTGGCCGGCCTGCCGACCTCGGTCACAGGCGTGAGCGTCAACCGCCTCTGCGGTTCGAGCCTCGAGGCGGCGATTCAGGCGGCCCGGGCGATTCGCTGCGGCGACTGCTCGCTTGTCGTTGCCGGGGGCGTGGAGTCGATGAGCCGTGCACCGTGGGTGCTGCCAAAGCCGTCCAGGGCCTACCCGGCCGGCAACGAGACGGCGTACTCGACGACGCTCGGGTGGCGGATGGTGAACCCTCGGATGCCCAAGGAGTGGACGATCAGCCTTGGCGAAAGCGCAGAGAAGCTCGCCGACATCTACGACATCTCGCGTGACGCGCAGGATGCCTTTGCGCTGCGCAGCCACCAGCTCGCGGACAAGGCCTACTCCGACGGCGCGCTGATCGAAGTCGTACCCGTTCCGGGGGTCGAGCTGACCCGCGACGAAGGCATCCGGACCGACACATCGCTCGAAAAGCTCGCCGCGCTCCCGCCGGCATTTATCGCGGGCGGGACGGTGACTGCCGGAAACGCTTCGCCGCTCAACGACGGGGCGAGCATGACGCTGATCGGCGACGAGCGCGCCGGCGCGCTGCTCGGTCGCACGCCGCTCGCCCGGATCGTCGCGACCGCTGCTCACGGCGTCGACCCCGACGTGTTCGGGATCGCTCCCGTCGAGGCCGTGAACAAGGCACTCGCGCGCGCCGGCATCGGCTGGAGCGATGTCGCCGTGCTCGAACTGAACGAGGCGTACGCGTCGCAGTCGCTCGCCTGCCTGGGGCTCTGGCCCGAGCTGGATCCGGAGCTCGTCAACCCGCGCGGCGGCGCGATCGCGATCGGCCACCCACTCGGCGCGTCGGGTGCGAGAATCCTCGGGCGTCTAGCTTACGAGTTGCAGGCGCGCGGCGGCGGCTACGGGGTAGCCGCGCTCTGCATCGGCGTTGGCCAAGGCCTCGCCGTGGTCCTGGAGGGTTGAAGACTTGGCTGACTCCGACGACGAGCCACGCAGGATCTATGCCCCGGTCGGCGACACGCCGACCTCGTATGACCGCGACGGCGAGGACGCGCACCCACCACTCGACTATCCGGCGTACAAGTCGACGCAGCTGCGTCACCCGAAGCAGCCGCTGATCTACCTGCCGCAGGGCCTAACTGAGGTGACCGGACCTGCGCTCGGCTCCGCCGAGGTCCTCGGCAAACTCGACAACGACCTGACACGCCAGCACGACGGCGAGCCGATCGGCGAGCGGATCGTCGTCACCGGTCGCGTGCTCGACACCGAGGGCAAGCCGTTGCGTAACACCCTCGTTGAGATCTGGCAGGCCAACGCTGCCGGCCGCTACCGGCACCGCTGGGACCGTTTTCCGGCGCCGCTCGATCCGAACTTCAGCGGCGCTGGACGCTGCGTGACCGATGACGATGGCCGCTACCGCTTCGTCACGGTCAAGCCTGGACCGTATCCGTGGGGGAACCACTACAACGCCTGGCGGCCGTCGCACATCCACTT
>JBEKBL010000139.1:0-5532 GCA_050015415.1 Solirubrobacteraceae bacterium | reverse complement strand
AGGAGCAGAACGAGATCCGCACAGGTCAACTACTGCGCCACTCGCAAGCCGTCGTCGGCTTCTGGATCTGGCACTGCCTCGAGCGTCCTGGAATGCTCGAAGAGGCGCTCGCGGACCTGTTCGGGCGGCTACGCGCCGGCACGCTCCGCGCGTTGATCGGTGGCGTCTACCCGCTGGCGCAGGCCGCCCAGGCGCAGATCGACCTGGCCGCCCGCTCGAGCACCGGGAAACTCGTGCTCGACCTGACACTCTGAGCCCTTCGCCGCCGCGAGCGGCGTGCCGCGGTTGCCCAGGCCCTAAGCTGGGAGTGTGAAGGGTTTCGAGGAGCTCGGTCTGTCCGAGCCAGTGCTTGCTGCGCTCCGTGAGGTCGGTTACGAGGCGCCAAGCCCGATTCAGGAGCAGGCGATTCCGCCGTTGCTCGCCGGCCGCGACGTGATCGGGCAGGCCCAGACCGGCACCGGCAAGACCGCCGCGTTCGGCTTGCCGATCATCGAATACGTCGACCCGGCACTCGAGGAGGTGCAGGCGCTCGTGCTCACGCCAACGCGGGAGCTCTGCATCCAGGTGACGCAGGCGATTCGCGCTTACGCTTCGACCCGCGGCATCGACGTCGTCGCGGTCTTCGGCGGGGCGCCGATCCGCAACCAGGAGGCGCAGCTCCGTGGTGGTGGCCAGATCGTCGTCGGCACGGTCGGTCGCGTGCTCGATCTCGTCTCGCGTGCGTCACTGGTCCTCCACGACTGCCGTTTCGTCGTCCTCGACGAGGCCGACGAAATGCTCGATCTCGGCTTTCTCGAAGACGTCGAGAAGATTCTCGCCGCGACGCCCTCAGGGCGTCAGACCGCGCTCTTCTCGGCCACCATGCCGCCGCCGATCCGCCGCCTGGCCGACCGCTACCTCTACGACCCCCTGATCGTCGCGGTCGAGGCGTCGACGTTGACGATCGATACGGTCGAGCAGTTCCAGCTTCCGGTCGAGACGCGCGAGAAGGCCGCAAAGCTCGTCGAGGTGCTGGCCGCCGAGAAGCCGGACCAGGCGATCGTCTTCGTCCGGACGAAGATCCGCTGCGACCAGCTTTTTCGCACGCTGCGCGACAAGGGCATGAATGTGCGCGCCCTGCACGGCGACCTCACCCAGGGCCAGCGCGACGGCGTCATGCTCGCGTTCAAGGCGGGCCGCGTGCCGATCCTCGTGGCGACCGACGTGGCAGCGCGTGGACTCGACATTTCAACGGTCACGCACGTGATCAACTTCGACGTGCCGACTTCGCCCGACACCTACGTGCATCGCATCGGGCGGACCGGGCGCGTCGGTCGTTCGGGCCGCGCGATCACCTTCGTCGAAGACCGCCAGAAGCGCGAGCTGGAAGCGATCGAGCGGCATATCGGCACGACGATCGCGCCCTGGTCGCCGGGCGCGAGCACCGTGCCGGCCAAGCTCGAGACGCGTCCGCGCCGCCACGAGAAGCCGCACGTCAAACGTCCTGCCGATGAACCACGCGCGCGCCTCATCGCGAGCGGCGGCCGGGCCGCAGGTATCGCTGTGTCCGATCTTGTGGCCGCGGTCACGCGGGCAACCGGGCTCGATGGCGAAGCGGTCAGCGACGTCAAGGTGCTCGAGCGCTTCGCGCTGCTGAGCGTCCCCGCGCCGGAGGCCGACCTCGTGATCGCCCGCGCGGACGGCGTCGACGTCTGCGGCCATCGTCTCGCGCTCGAGCGCGCCGGCTCCTAGAGCCGGCAGCACGCGGCGCTCCACCGCGTGAGCAGCGCGCCCACGCGCTATCTTGGCCTCCCGGCCCCGAGTGGGGCTGTCCCTTAACCCGATCAGAGGAGCAGCAGCGATGTCGGTCGCAACAATGGCCACCTCAGAGGGCGAGATCGTCCTCGAGCTCTTCGATGCCGACGCCCCGAAGACAGTCGAGAACTTCCGCAAGCTGGCCGACGACGGCTTCTACGACGGCCTGATCTTCCACCGTGTGATCCGCGGCTTCATGCTGCAGGCCGGCTGTCCTCAGGGCACCGGCACCGGCGGACCGGGCTACACGTTCGATGACGAGTTCAACGAGCACCGCGTCGTCCGCGGCGCGCTCGCGATGGCCAATGCCGGCCCCAACACCAACGGATCACAATTCTTCATCGTCACGGCCGACGAGTGCTCCTGGCTCGACGGCAAGCACACCGTGTTCGGCCGCGTCAGCGACGGGATGGACGTCGTCGACGCGATCGAAGCGACCCCGACCGACGCGCGCGATCGCCCCACGTCTGCGGTCGGCATCGAGAGCGTCACCGTCGCAGCGTCCTAGGACGCGAGCGGCCGTGTCCGGAGGAGCGACCGTCGAGCAGCGCGGCGGCGCCAGCGTCGACGGAGTCGTCGATGTGCGAAACCCGGCCACCGGCGAGCACATCGCGAGCGTTCCCGCGACCACGGCGGAAGAGCTCGAACGGCTCGTCGCCGCTGCGCGCACAGCTCAGCCCGCATGGGCTGAGCTTGGCGTCAGCGCCCGGTGCGAGATCCTGGGGGCGATGCGCTCATGGCTCGCGGCGCAGTCTGACCGCATTGTCGGGACCCTGGTCAGCGAGACCGGAAAGACACACGAGGACGCGCAGCTCGTCGAGCTCTCCTACTGTCTCGCCGCGCTCTCCTTCTGGGCCGCGCAGGCGCCGAGCTACCTGGCCGAGCGCCGCTTCCTTGCGCGCACGCCGCTCGTGCTCGGTCGCCGGATCGTGACGCGTTACGTGCCGCGCGGAGTGGTTGGCGTGATCGGCCCCTGGAATTACCCGCTGATCAACTCGTTCGGCGACTGCATCCCCGCGCTCGCGGCTGGCAACAGCGTGATCCTCAAACCGTCCGAGCTGACGCCGCTGACCTCGCTCCTGATCGCCGAGGGCCTCGCGGCGAGCGGCGTGCCCGACGGCGTGTTCGGGCTCGCGACCGGTGGCGGGGAGACCGGTGGCAGGCTCATCGACCTCGTCGACTTCGTGATGTTCACCGGCTCGGCCGAGATCGGGCGCAGTGTCGCCGAGCGGGCTTCGCGCTCGCTGACGCCGTTCGCGCTCGAGCTTGGTGGCAAGGACGCGATGATCGTGCTCGACGGCGCCGATCTCGAGCGGGCGGCGAACGTCGCCGTCTACTACGCGATGGCCAATGCCGGTCAGGCCTGCGTCTCGATCGAGCGCGTCTACGCGGAGGACGCGATCTACGATCGTTTCCTCGACAAGCTGACGCGCAAGGTCGCGGCGCTGCGCAGTGGCCCACCGACCGGGCCTGGGAGCGTGGATGTCGGTGCGATCACCACTGCGCGCCAGCTCGAGATCATCGAGGCTCACGTCGCCGATGCGCTCGCAAAGGGGGCACGCGTCGTCGTCGGCGGCAAGCGCGGCGCACCGCCGGGGCGGTTCTTCGAGCCGACGCTACTGGTTGACGTCGACCACACGATGGCCTGCATGACCGAGGAGACCTTCGGGCCGACGCTGCCGCTGATGCGGGTCGCCGATGCCGAGGAGGCGATTTCACGCGTCAACGACTCGCGCTACGGTCTCGGAGCCTCGGTGTTCGCGCGCGACGGCGAAGAGGGTGAGCGCATCGCGCGCCGTTTGCAGGTCGGCGCCGTCTGCGTCGACGACGCAGCGATCAACTACTTCGCGCTGGCTGCGCCGATGGGCGGCGTCAAGGAATCAGGCATCGGCGTTCGTCATGGCGCCGAGGGACTTCGCAAGTTCACGACGGCGCAGACGATCGTCCTCTCGCCGCGCTGGATGCCGCGACGCGAGCCGCAGATGTATCCGTTTTCCGCGAGACGCACGCGGCTGCTCAGTCGCATCGTGCGGTTGCTTTACGGCCGCCGCGCCTAAACCCGCACGAGCATTTGTGTAATTCGGCTTAATAGTTGGCTAAACCACGCAACCTTGCTGCCCGGTTGCGGTTCAGGTTAGGGTGGCGCGACCGGTGCGTCGCCGCCGAGGTTCAACAGTGCACGTACCCAAGGTCACAGCCTTCCTTTGCGCCCTCGCGGCCTTCTGCGGTTCGCTGGCGCTCACGCCGTCAGCCTTCGCGTCACACGATCAGATCGATTTCTTCGAGGCGCCCCAGCAGCTGCTCAACGCAGCCGGGCGACCCGCGGCGATCGCCGAGCTGCAGAGCCTTGGTGTGCATGCGGTGCGGATTCAGCTGATCTGGGACGAGGTCGCGCCGTCCCCCAGATCGAAGAAACAGCCAAAGCTCAACCTCGCGAACCCAGCCAACTACAACTGGGGTCAGTACGCGCCGCTGATCCAGACGATGCAGACGCTCGGCTGGAAGGTGCTGTTGACGGTCACCGGCTACGCGCCGTGCTGGGCCTCTCAGTGCTCGAAGACGAAGTACACCGCGAGGGAATTGGTGACCGATCCCAACCCGCGTGACTATGGTCAGTTCATGCAGGCTGTCGGCCACGAGTTCGGCAGCTACGTCAAGCTCTATTCGATCTGGAACGAGCCGAACCAGACACAGGAACTCGAGCCCCAGTACCTCGACGGCAACCCGCACAAGACGCTCGAATCCGCCGTCATTTACCGCAAACTGTTCCTCGACGGCTACGCCGGCCTCAAGCAGTCCGGAAACTTCGCCGGCACGAAGGTCCTGATGGGCGAGACCTCGCCGCTCGGCGTGACGGCGGTCGACATCTCACCGCCACTCGCCTTCCTCCGCGGCGTGCTCTGCCTCAACTCGCACTACGTCAAGGCGAGCAGCTGCGGCATGCTGCCGACCGCGGGCTACGCCCAGCATCCCTACGACCAGGAGCAGGGCCCGTTCTGGAAGCCCCCGAGCGCCCTCGATGGTGCCGACGACGTGACGATCGCGACCCTCGGCCAGCTTCAGAGCGCGCTACGGCTCGCCGCCGACGCGCGCGCAATCCCGAGGAACACGCCGATTTACATCACCGAGTTCGGCGTCCAGAGCTACCCGAACCACGACCTCGGCGTCCCGGTCGCCCAGCAGGCGGAGTACGACGCGATCGCCGAGCGGACCGCCTGGAACGACCCTGACGTCGCCTCCTTCTCCCAGTACCTGCTGAGCGATGATCCCGATCCGGGCGAGGGGAGCTTCCAGACCGGGCTCGTCTACGTCGGCGGGAAACCGAAGCCGCTCTACAACGGCTACCGACTGCCCCTGGTGGTCAGCCTGAAAGGCGGATCGCATGTCGCCTTCTGGGGTCTCATACGCCCGGCTACGGTTGCGAGCGCGGTCGTTCTTCAGTACTCCGACAACAACGGCAGCACCTGGCAGCAGCTGCTGAGCGCGCAGACCAACGCGAGCGGCTACTGGACCGCCAGCGGCCTCTTCGACAAGCAGCGCATCTGGCGCGTCCAGTGGACGTCACCGAGCGGCACCACCTACGTCGGCGCCCCGACGCGCGCCTACCTCACCGGGAATCCAAAGCCCCAGAGCTAATGCCTCGTTTGCGGCCGCCGTCGCCGGCCGTGGGATCGACGACGTAGGCCTTCGGGCCAACGGCTGGCGTACGCTGAAGGCATGCCTGAGCTGCCTGAGGTC
>JBEKBL010000138.1:0-5549 GCA_050015415.1 Solirubrobacteraceae bacterium | reverse complement strand
ACTTCCGAGGGTTCATCCAAGCCTCGGAGGTCGACAATGCCCCACACGCCTGTCAGGTCTCGCTCGCCGGAGGATGGCGAGCCGGCGTTTGGCGCTACCTTGGGCAGCGTTCGCGGCGCAGCGTGGGTCTGCGTCGCCGGTGAGTTGAACCTCGTGACGGCGCCACGGCTCGAGCAGACCGTGCGCCGGGCAAGCGGGCGTGCGCGGCTTGTGGTGGTCGACCTTCGCGGGCTCACGCGAGTCGATGCCGTCGGCGTCGGCGCGCTCGTCAGCGCGACTCGAACCGCGCGCCGCGAAGGACGCCGTCTCGTCTTGGTTCGGGGATTCCCGCAGGTGGACCGTCTGCTGGCGCTGACCGGAGCCGCGAGCGCCGTGGAGACCATCGATCTCGCCACCGGCGAGCCGACGGTCCTGGCGTTGCTGCACATCGCACGCCGCGACCGCGCCAGCAGCCGTGCCCGTGCGCGGGCTCCAAGGCGCGTTGGTGAGCGTTCTGGCGAGCTGCCGCTGCCGGCTTGACAGCGCGAGTAGCATCGATAAAAGAGGGCATGCGTCGTGAGGTCGGCCGGCACCGGCAGCTCGACCTGACTTCCAAGGATCCAGCAATCTTCTTGGAGGTCGCCGTGCCGCAGGCAACGCCCGCTCGAAGCGCATCAGTAGCGGCGCGCGCAAATAGAGCCGCCCAACTTGCGGCGGCGCCCGATCGAGTGCTCGCATGATCGGCTACATCGCGATCGTGGTTGTCCTGGTCGTGCTGGCACTCGCCGCATCCGGGATCCGGGTGCTCAAGCAGTACGAACGAGCTGTGATGTTTCACCTGGGAAAGGTCGGACACGAGGCGCGCGGTCCGGGGTTGATCTTCTTCATCCCACTGATCAACCGTGTCGATCGCGTGTCGCTGCGGATCATCACGATGCCGATCCAGTCGCAGGGAATCATCACGCGTGACAACGTCAGCATCGACGTGTCCGCGGTCGCCTACTACCGCGTCGAGGACCCGATCCGCGCAGTCGTCGCGATCGAGAGCGTCGCTGAGGCGATCAACCAGATCGCGCAGACGACGCTGCGCTCCGTCGTCGGTCGCCACACCCTCGACGAGACGCTGTCGGAGACCGACAAGATCAATCAGAACATCCGCGAGATCCTCGACATCCAGACCGAGGAATGGGGCATCAAGGTTACGACCGTCGAGCTGAAGGACATTCAGCTGCCTGACACGATGAAGCGCGCGATGGCGCGTCAGGCCGAGGCCGAACGCGAGAAGCGCGCGAAGATCATTGCCGCCGAAGGCGAGGCACTCGCCGCGGGTGAGCTCGCGCACGCCTCCGATGTGATGATGGCGCACCCGCTTGCGCTCCAGCTCCGCAACCTGCAAACGCTCGTCGAGATCGCCGTCGACAAGAACTCGACCGTCGTCTTCCCCGCGCCGCTGATGAGCACGATCCAGGAGCTCGGCGCGTTCCTCGCTCGCGAAACCAACGCAGCCGGCGGACTCCCCGGCACACCGACCGCGCCAGCGGATGTCAACGGCACGCTGGCTCCGACATGAGCAACGCCAACTACTTGCCCGACCCGAAAGGCAGCTGAGTGCTGTGGCTTGGATCATCGTAATCCTCGTTGCAATCGTGCTGGTCATGCTGATCGGCGCCGTAATTCGCCGTCGTCGGCGCGCTGGCGGCGTGATCGCCACGCGAAAGAAGCAATGAGGTCGCTCGTCACCGGCTCGTCGATCCGCGGTCTGCCCGTGGTCACGATCGCTGACGGCGAGGACGTCGCCGAGGTGCGCGACCTGCTCTACAGCCCCGAAGCCGGGCGGGTCGTCGGCTTGACGCTCAACAAGCGCGGATTCCTTGCAGGTCGGCGCCGCGAGGTGCTGCCCGCCGAGACGATCCACGCGATCGGCCGTGACGCGGTGATGGTCGACGACGAGAGCAGCCTCCTATCGCCGGCGGATGCACCGGAGGAAGTCGGCGCACCGCCATCCGGGCGCGACGTCACCGGCGATGAGGTCCTGACGGACGGAGGCACCAGCCTCGGCAAAGTACGCGACGTGGTCGTTCTCGTGGGCAGCAAGGGCGAAGTGGTCGGCTATGAGATCGAGACGGCATCTGGCGGAACCGGCTACATCCCCCTTCCCGTTCAGTTGGCTGTCTCGGGCAGCACCCTGGTCGTGCCCGAGGCCACCAAGGAGTTCGTGGAGGACGACCTGGTCGGGCTCGGCGCAGCCGTTGACGAGTTCCGCTTGACGGTGGGTATCTGATGAGTGAGCGGTTTGCCGCAGCCACTGGGCGCAAGATGGTCAGCCGCGCGAGCGCCGAGGAGCTTGGCGAGCTCGCCCACATCGTCGTCGACGTCGAGCGCCGGCGGATCGCCAGCCTGACCGCCGGCAAGCGGCGCAAGGCCCTCCTGGTCGACTGGAAGGACGTCAGCGGGTTCGGACCGGACGCGGTGATCGTCACGGATGAGAGCGCCCTGCACAGCGCACGCGACGATCACGAGCGCGCAGCCGTCGACGGCAAGCTCGATCTGCTGGGTAAGCGCGCACTCAGCGAGATGGGCGACGACCTCGGGCCTGTAACCGACGTGGTCTTCGACGCTGAGACCGGCGTCGTCGAGACCCTCATCCTCGGCGACCACGAGGAGCCGGTGACATCGCTCCTCGGCGCCGGCTCATTCGCCGCGATCTTTCGCACACAGTCGCACCAGTAGGCGCGGCGCCGGCTGACCGGCCGCTGCCGTTCTCAGCCGACGCGATCGAGCAGCGCTTGCACGAGCTCGGGCGGCGCGGCGAGAATGCCGGCCGGGAGTCCGGGACGCTCCGCCAGCGGGCGCAGCTCGAGGCCCGCGCACTCGCAGAGGAGCGCGCCGGCGGCGGTGTCCCAGAGCTTGACCGTACGCTCGAAGAACGCGTCGAAGCGACCGGCGGCGGTCCATGCGAGGTCCAGAGCGGCCGCACCGCAGCGGCGAATGTCGCGGATCTCACCGATCAGGCCGACGACGGTGCCGGCCTGCGCCGCACGCACATGCGCGTCGTAGGCGAAGCCTGTCGCGACGAGCGCTTCGGCAAGCGACGTGGCGCGTGCACGCGCCGGATGGATCGCGCGGCCGTTGCGGTGCGGGCGGCCGCCACGCAGCGCGCTGAACGTCTCGCCGGCGAGCGGATCGTGGACGACGCCGGCGAGCGTGCCATGAGCGTCGCGAACAGCGACGCTGACGCACCAGAGCGGGATTCCGAAGAGGAAGTTAATCGTCCCGTCGAGCGGATCGACCACCCACTGCAAGCTGCTCGAACCGGCGCTGTCGGTGCCCTCTTCTTCGGCGAGAAAGCCATCGTCAGGTCGCCGGGCGCCGATCAGCTCGCGGATCACGCGTTGCGAGGCGACGTCGGCCTCGCTGACGAGGTCGGTCGGCGTCGACTTCGAGGAGACGTCGTGCTCACCGCCAGCCTTGAAGCGATCGGCCAGCAGCACGCCCGCGGCACAGGCCGCTTCGATCGCGAGCTCGAGCAGCTCGTTGGGGTCGGGTCGCTCCACGCGGGGCAGCGTCGATCAGAGGCGCAGGCGTCGCTCGACCCACGTGCGGTACTCGGGGTGGACCGCGTCGGCGGTCGGGCCGAGTAGCTGCCAGCCGTCGTAGGCAAGGCGGAAGGCCGAGACGAGGATCACCCACATCGGCCAGAAGCTTCCGTGCGCGCCGACCGCGAACCAGGTGACGACGGAGCCGACGTCGATCAGGGCGACGATCCCGGCGTCGTGGTAGACGCGGCGGCGCGCCAGCTCGCGCGGCCTCGCGACCACGATCTCGGCATGTGGATCCGGCAGGTCGGCGCGCACTGCCGAGAGCTCAGCGGCCGTCTTCGCCGAATAGGCGGCTTCCAGGCGATCGCCCAACTCCCCGGCGCTCAGCCGGCCGGCAGCGAAATGGTCTCGCAACTCGCCCGCGACGCTCTCGCGGTCGGAATCGGACACGCGCAGGTCGGGCACTTCAGCCATGAGCCTCAGATTAGCCTTGCGTGGCGGTTCGTGCCGGACGACACCGCTCCGGCGGCAGGGCGGTGGGTGCCGCCTATACTCAGCCGCCGTGCCCGATGGCGATCAAGCGGTGACGATCATCGGTGCCAGCGGTGCGCTCGGCTTCGGCTTGGCGCTGCGGCTTGGCGCCGCCGGTATCGCTGTGACGATCGGCTCGCGCGACCCGGCGCGCGCCGAAGAGGCGGCACAGAAAGCGCAGGCGCTTGTGAGTGGCGCCAGCTTCCGCGGCCTCGAGAACGGTGTTGCGGCGGCCGCGAACGAACTGGTCGTGCTCAGCGTTCCATTCCGCAGCCACTCGGAGACGCTGACGAACCTGAGGAGCTCGCTGCGATCCGGTCAGCTGCTGCTCGACGCGACCGTTCCGCTGGCGGCGGCCGTCAGCGGCAAGGCGACGCGGATGCTCGGCGTCTGGCAGGGATCGGCAGCCCAGCAGGCGCAGGAGATGGTGCCCGACGGCGTCAGCGTCGTCGCGGGGCTCCATACCGTGAGCGCCGCCCTGCTCTCCGACCTCTCCCACCCGCTCGACGAGGACGTCCTGATCTGTGGCGATAGACGTGAGGACAAGGCGCGCGTGGCCGAGCTCGTCGGCCGTGTCCCCGGTCTCCGTGTCGTCGACTGCGGCCGACTCGAGATGGCGCGGATCACCGAGTCGCTGACCGCACTGTTGATCTCGATCAACGTGCGCTACAAGACGCAGGCCGGCTTCCGCGTCAGTGGCCTGCCCGAACCGCTCTGGTGAGCGTCGTCCTGCTGTCGGGCGGCACCGGCGGCGCCAAGCTGGCGCGCGGCCTCTACGCCATCGTCGGCGCGGAGCTCGCGGTGATCGCCAACACCGGCGATGACATCGAGATCTACGGCGCCTACGTGTCGCCCGATCCCGACCTGATCACCTACTCGCTGGCAGACCGGATCGACGAGCGCGGCTGGGGCATCGCCGGCGACACGTTCGCGGCGATGGAGATGCTGCGCGAGCTGGGCGTCGACGTGTGGTTCAACCTCGGCGATCGCGACCTGGCGTTCTGCCTGGAGCGGCGGCGCCTGCTCGAGGAGGGCCTCAGCATGACCGAGGCGCATGCGCGCCTAGCCGGCGCACTGGGGATCGCTGCGCGCGTGCTGCCAATGAGCGATCAGCCGGTGGCGACGCGGATTCGCACGAGCGGAGGCTGGGTCGGCCTGCAGGAGTTCATGATCCGGCTCGGCGCAAACGCGCCGATCGAGGGCGTCGAGTTCGCCGGTGCCGTGGATGCGACGCCGTCGCCAGCGGTCCTCGCGGCGATCGCCGACGCGCGGGCGATCATCGTCGGGCCTTCGAACCCTGTGATTTCGATCGGCCCGATTCTCGCCCTGCCGGGCCTGCGCGAGGCGCTCATCGCGGCGCCGGCGCCGATCGTCGCGGTCAGCCCGATCGTCGCCGGCGCCGTGCTCAAGGGACCGACGGCGGAGTGCCTTGCCTGGGCGGGGATGCCGGCCAGCACGAACGGCGTCGCACGCTTCTACGACGGCCTCCTCGACGGGATC
>JBEKBL010000137.1:0-5573 GCA_050015415.1 Solirubrobacteraceae bacterium | reverse complement strand
CGACGTCGGCTGCGGCTCGGGCATCCTCGCGATCGCCGCCGCCAAGCTCGGGTTCTCCCCGGTCATCGCGCTCGACAACGATCCAGCCTGCGTCGATGCCGCGACTGCGAACGCGACCGCGAACCTGGTATCCGTCGACATCCGCGCCTGGGACCTGCGGCGCGACCGGCTCCCGGCCGCGACTACGGTCGTCGCGAACCTTCTGTTGGCGCCACTGCTCCTGCTCTCCGAGCGACTCGAACGCCCGCCAGAGCGGTTGATCGCCTCGGGCCTGCTCGTCGGACAGGCCGAGGAGCTGGAGCGCGAGCTGGAGTCGCGCCACCGTCTGCGCCGGGCGGCGAGCCTGCGCGACGGAGACTGGCTCGCGATGCTCTTCGCGGGCGGCGCCCCGCGCGTATCCTCTTACGAGGCATGAGCATCATCGACGACGTGAAGAGTGACCTCGCCACAGCGATGAAGGCGGGCGAGAAGGAGCGTGTGGGCACGCTGAGGCTGCTGCTCTCCGAGCTCCAGAAAGCCGCAAAGGAGGGCTCAAGTGACGAGCTCGCCGTGCTGCGCCGTGAGCGCAAGCGCCGCGCCGAGGCCGAGCGCGCGTTCCGCGACGGCGGTCGCGAGGATCTCGCCGCGAGCGAGTCGCGGGAGGCGGAGCTGATCGGCGCCTACCTTCCGGCCGAGCTCGACGACGGAGCGCTGCGCGAGATCGTCGCGCGCGCGGTCACGCAGAGCGGCGCCAGCTCGCCGCAGGAGCTTGGCAAGGTGATGCCGATCGCGATGGCTGAGGTCGCCGGTCGTGCCGACGGGCGACGGGTCTCCGAGCAGGTGCGCGAAGCGCTCGGCGCGGCGTGAGAAGCCAGCTGGAGCTGCCGAACGATCTCGCGGCGGCGCTGGCCGGCAACCACGATGAAATGCTGCGGGCGCTGGAGCGCCAGCTCGCCTGTCGCGTCTTCCTTCGCGGCAACCGCATGACCCTCGACGGAGAGGCGGGCGATGTGGATGACGCAGCTCGCACCGTCGCTGAGCTGGGCAGCTTGAGCGAGCGCGGGCACAGCCTCTCGGAGGCGACGATCGCGACCGTTCGCGGCGCGATCGATTCCGAGGATTCGCCGGCGCAGATGCTCGACGACGTGATCTGGAGCCATCGCTCGCGACGAATCGCACCCAAGACCGTCGGACAGAAACGCTACGTCGACGCAATCCGAGACAACACGATCGCCTTCGGCATCGGTCCCGCCGGGACCGGCAAGACATTCCTCGCGGTCGCGATGGCCGCGGCCGCGCTGTCGCGGCGCGAGGTCAGCCGGCTGATCCTGACGCGCCCAGCCGTCGAGGCGGGCGAGCGTCTCGGCTTCCTGCCGGGTGATCTGATGGCGAAGATCGATCCCTACCTGCGGCCGCTGTTCGACGCCCTGAACGACATGATCGACCCGGAGAAGGTCTCTCAGCACATCGAGCGCGGCGTGATCGAGATCGCGCCGCTCGCGTTCATGCGTGGGCGCAGCCTGAACGACTCATTCGTGATCCTTGACGAGGCGCAGAACACAACCCCGGAACAGATGAAGATGTTCCTGACCCGGCTCGGGTTCGGCTCGAAAATGGTCGTTACCGGAGACATCACCCAGGTCGACCTGCCGCGCGAGCAGCAGTCGGGGCTGGTCGTCGTCGGCGAGATCCTGGCCGACGTCGAGGGAGTCGAGTTCGTCACGCTCGGCGGCGGCGACGTCGTGCGACACCGCCTGGTTCAGAGGATCGTCGAGGCCTACGACGGCCACGCGCTGCGCGCTGCCCCGGACCTTGCCGCGAAGCGCGCGCGGACCTAGCCTGGATGCTGGAGGTCGACGTAGTCGGCGAGCCGCCGTTGCTGCTGGCGTCGGCAGAGGTCGTGCGCCTCGCGGATCTGGCAGCCGCGAGCGCCGGCATCCACGACGGTCACCTCGCGCTGCAGTTCGTCGACGCAGCCGCGATCGCGGCGCTCAATCTGGAGTACCGCGGAAAGGCCGAGGCGACCGACGTCCTCTCGTTTCCGATCGACGGCGATACGCCGGTCACTGCAGGTCCGCGTGAGCTCGGCGACGTGGTGATCTGTCCGGAGCACACCGCCGACATCCGCGAGGCCGTGGTCCACGGTGTGCTGCACCTGGTCGGAATGGATCACGAGGCTGACGCCGGGGAGATGCTCGCGCTGCAGGCCGAGCTCTTGAGTTGGTGAACTCGGCCGGCGCCGCGGACTCCGATGACCTCTCCCCGCTCGAGGGAGGGGATGCGACGCGCGCCGGCTTTGTCGCCCTCGCTGGGAGGCCGAACGTCGGCAAGTCGACGCTCACCAACGCGATCGTCGGCAGCAAGGTGGCGATCGTCTCCGATCGCCCACAGACCACGCGGCGAGCGATCCGCGGTGTCGCGACCGGTCCGGGCTGGCAGCTCGTGCTCGTCGACCTGCCTGGCGTGCAGCGGCCGCGCGATGCCCTGACCGAGCGGATGGCGAGCAGTGTCAATCGCGAACTGGCCGAGGCGGACGCCGTCCTGCTCGTGTTGAACGGCGACGCGAGGATCGGCGCCGGCGACCGGCGTATCGCCGCGCTGCTCACGGACTTCGCGGTCCCTGTCACGGTCGCCGTGAACAAGGTTGATCGGTTGACGCGAGAACGCCAGGCGCAGGCGCTGCTGCATGCCTCGGAGATCGCCCCGTCCGCGGCGGAGCTCTTTCCGGTCTCGGCCAAGACCGGCGCCGGCGTCGGGGCGCTGGTCGCGCATCTCGTTGCGCAGCTCCCGCTGAGCCCGCTCCTCTATGAGCCCGGGCAGCGTTCCGATCTTGCGCGCGGCGAGTTGCTCGCCGAGCTGATCCGCGAGCAGGTGCTGCGTCGCACCTTTCAGGAACTCCCGCACGTGGTTGGCGTCATCGTCGAGGACATCCGTCCGGGCGAGCGCAATCCCGACCTGACACGCGTCGATGCGCTCGTCTGGGTGGAGACCGAGTCGCAGAAGGCGATCGTCGTCGGCCATGGTGGACGCATGATCAAAACGATCGGCACCGCCGCGCGGCGCGAGCTCGAGCGCGAGCTGGCCGGTCGCGTGTACCTATCCCTCAGCGTCCGGGTCCGCCGCCGTTGGCGTAGCGATGACGCTCTCCTGGACCGCCTGGGAATCGACTAGTGGACGCCGCCGTCTAGGATCGGACGATGGACAGCGAGATCGTCTACGACGAGCGCGGGCTCGTCCCGTGCATCGTGCAGGATTGGAATACGGGCGAGGTGCTGATGCTCGCTTACACATCAGCCAGTGCGCTCGAGCGGACTCGCGAGACCGGCGAGCTTCACCTCTGGAGTCGATCGCGCGACGAGCTCTGGCACAAGGGTGCGACGAGCGGCAACACGCAGACCGTGCGCGCGCTGCGCATCGACTGCGACGGAGACGCGGTGCTCGCCCTTGTCGAGCCCGCCGGTCCGGCCTGCCACACGGGGGAGCGCACCTGCTTTCACCGCGGCGAGCTCGAGCCGGCGGCTCCGCACGAAGTGCTGCCGTCGCTCGAGCGGACGCTCGCCGAGCGCGCGCTCGAGCGGCCCGCGGGGTCCTATACCGTCGAGCTGCTGGAGGATCCGGCGCGCGCCGGAGCAAAGGTTGAGGAGGAGGCGGCAGAGGTCGTGCGCGCGGTGCGTGAGGAGAGCGACGAGCGAGTCGACGAAGAGGCCGCCGACGTCATCTATCACCTGCTCGTGCTGCTCGCCGGCCGCGAGCGTCACTTGCGCGACGTCGAGCGGGTGCTTGATGAGCGCCGGCGCTAGCCGCACGCTCGAGGAGGTGCGCGCGCTGGCGCGCGACTACAACCTCATTCCGCTGGCCGTCGAGCTGATCGCGGACTGCGAGACACCTGTCTCGGCCTTCCTCAAGCTCCGCGGCGCCGGCCCGGCCTTTCTGCTCGAGTCGGCCGAACAGGGCGTGACGTTTGGCCGCTACTCGTTCATCGGCTTCCAACCGCGCGAGGTTATCCGCTGGTCGCTCGGGGAGGACGGCGATCCGTTCGCGGTCGCCGCGGCGGCCGTGGCGCGCTTTCGTCAGGCGCCGGTCGAGGACCTGCCGCCGTTCGCCGGCGGTGCCGTGGGGTTCTTCGGTTACGACCTCGTCCGCGCGGTCGAGCCGCTCGGGCCGGCGAACCCGGATCCGCTGGGCCTTCCGGACATGGCGCTGATGCTGACCGATGTGCTCGTCGTCTTCGACCACCTGAAGCACACCGCCACGATCCTCGCTCACGTCCATACCGACGGTGACGACGATCTCGATGCCTCCTACGAGCAGGCCCTCGCGACGATCGCTGCTGTCCGCCGTACGCTCGCCGGGCCGTTACCGCCCCAGGGCCCGCCGCGCGCGCCGCGAGCACTGCCGGAGTTCAAGTCGAACATGTCGCGTGAGCGCTTCGAGAGCATCGTCGCGCGCATCATCGAGTACATCTTCGCCGGCGACGCGTTCCAGGTTGTGCCCTCACAGCGCTGGTCGGCGCCGGTCTCGGTGGATGCTTTCTCGATCTACCGCGGACTGCGCATCGTCAACCCGAGTCCGTACATGTACTTCTTCGACTTCGGCGACTTCCAGTTCGCGGGCGCGAGCCCCGAGCCACTGATCACGGTGACCGGTCGGCAGGTAGTTACGCGACCGGTCGCCGGAACCCGCCCGCGCGGTGCGAGCCCGCAGGAGGACGCGGCGCTCGAGGTCGAGCTGCTCGGCGACGCCAAGGAGGTGGCTGAGCACATGATGCTCGTCGATCTCGGCCGCAACGATCTTGGACGCGTCTGCGAGTACGGCAGCGTCCGCGTCGACGCACTGAAGCAGATCGAGCGCTACAGCCACGTGATGCACATCGTCAGCACCGTTTCGGGGAGGCTGCGCGCGGGCGTTGGCGCGATGGACGCGCTGCGCGCGACCCTGCCGGCCGGCACGCTCTCCGGCGCCCCCAAGGTCCGCGCGATGCAGATCATCGACGAGCTCGAGCCGGTCAAGCGCGGAGGCTACGGCGGAGCGATCGGCTACCTCTCCTACAACGGCGACCTCGACACCGCGATCCACATCCGCACAGTCGTCGTGAAGGACGGCGTCGCGCACGTCCAAGCGGGCGGCGGGACGGTTGCGGACGCCAAGCCCGCCAACGAGTTTCGCGAGTCGCAGGCGAAGGCGCGCGGCGTGATGCGAGCGATCGAGCTGGCCGGGCAGCAGCCTGACTGGGCATAATCGGTCGTGATGGCGATCAAGCTTCACCGGTGCAGCGGCACCGCGATCAGGGGGCCGCATCCCTGCTGGAAGGTTCAGAAGGCGCTCGACGAGGCGGGCATCGACTATGAGACGGTCAAGCACCCGTCCTTCCCGCGGGGGCGCCGCACGGAGTACAACTCCCTGACCGGGCAGCAAAAGCTGCCAGCGATCGAGTTCGAGGACGGTCACGTCCTCAGCGAGGATTCAGACGCGCTGGTCGAGCGGATCAGGAGCGGTCGGCTGCGAGACTGGCGGCCGATATCCGTGCCTGCTCGACCAGCTGAGCTACGGTCGCCTCCAGCGCCTCCTGCAGCTCGGGCTCGATGAGCCGGCCA
>JBEKBL010000136.1:0-5679 GCA_050015415.1 Solirubrobacteraceae bacterium | reverse complement strand
CCCAGCGATCTCGTCGTGGCGCAGGCTGCGGCTTGTCAGCGCGAGCTCGGCGCGCTGGCGGCGCTCCGCGCCTGCGGCCAGCTCGGCCTGCACGTCATCGCGCGCCTGCTGCGCCTGCGCCGCCGCGAGCTCGGCCACGCTGAGCCGCTCGCGGCGCCGGCGCAGCTCCTCGCGCGCGAGCGTCCAGCGAGCCTCCTGCGATTGGCGCTCGAGGCGCTCGTGCAACTCGGCGGCCTCGGCCTGGCGCTTCAGCGGGCGCAACCGCGACCGCGCCTCGCGCTCCACATCGAGCGCGCGGTCGAGGTTCTCGGCGGTGCGCTCGAGCTTGAGCTGCGCCCGGCGACGGCGCTTGCGGTGCTTGCCGAGGCCGGCGGCCTCCTCAATCAGCTGGCGCCGGTCACGCGGCTTGGACGTGACGATCGACTCGACGCGCCCCTGCGAGATCACCGAATGGGCCTCCTTGCCGAGGCCGGTGTCGGAAAGCAGCTCCAGCACGTCGACGAGCCGGCAGCGCGCGCCGTTGACGCGGTATTCGCCCTCGCCGTCACGGTTGAGGCGTCGCGAGATCGAGATCTCGCTCGCCGGCACGCCGAGGAGACCGTCCTCGTTGTCGAGCACGAGCTCGACCTCCGCCTCGCCGCGCGCCTGCACGCCGCGCCCGCCCGAGAAGATCACGTCCTGCATCGACTGGCCGCGAACGGCGAGCGGCGACTGCTCGCCGAGCGCCCAGAGGACCGAGTCGGTGATGTTCGACTTGCCGGAGCCGTTCGGACCAACGATTACGCTGACGCCCTCGCCGAAGGCGAGTCTCGTCCGATCGGGGAAGGACTTGAAGCCCTTGATCGTGATCGCTTTCAGGTGCATCTCATCACCTGCTGCGTCGCTTGCTCGGCGTCTGCGGGGCGCCGTGCTCCGTCTGCCGGCCGGCTGCCTCCAGCGCCAGGCGCGCGGCGCCCTGCTCCGCATGCTTCTTGCTGCGGCCCGCCCCGCGGCCGAGGGCCTCGCCGTCGCTGGAGCGGGCCTCGACGACGAACATCCGGTCGTGCGGCGGCCCGAGCTGCTCGATCACCTCGTATTGGACGACCGCGCCGTGGCGCGCGAGCTGCTCCTGCAGCGTCGACTTGAAATCGACCGGGTGCTCGAGCGCCTCGTCGATCTGCATCGCGAACGCGTCGACGACGGCAGCCGCCGTACGGTCGTAGCCGAATTGCAGGTAGCAGGCGCCGATCACAGCCTCGACCACCGATGCCAGCACGCGCTCGGTCTCGACCACCGCGGCTGCAGCCGGCGCAGCTTCCGGCGGCGCGGCTGCGAGCAGGAGCTCGACCACGCCAAGCTCCTCGGCGACGGCGCGACACGATGGCCCCGACACCGCCTGGGCGCGGATCTTCGTGAGACGACCCGCTCCGAAGTGCTCGGCCTCTAGCCGCGGGTAGAGGTGCGCGGTCACCGCGAGCGCCAGGACGCTGTCGCCGAGGAAGGCGAGGCGCGTGTATGAGTCGCTGCGCCGCTGGGTCCACGAGGCGTGGGTGAAGACCTGACGGTGCAGGTCCTCGGGCAGATCGCCCAGGAGGTCGCGGAGTAGCTTCAGTGGTCAGAGTCGTGAGAGCGGACGAAATCGATGGTCGCCCCGACGGTCTGGAGCCCCACGGCCTGCTCGTCGCTGATCGCGATGCCGTAGGTGTCCTCGAGCTCCTGGATCATCGTGTACAGGTCGAGCGAGTCGATCGAGAGGTCCTCCCTGAAACGCGTTTGCGGCTCGATGCGCGCAGGGTCGATGCCAAGCTCGTCGGACAGGTGCGTGCGGATCAGCTCGAGAACCTCGTCGCCAGTCATCGGCAGCCGCTCACGATAGCGGCGAATCAGGACGCGGCCGGCACGCCGGCCCGTGGGCGCAGAGCCCCGGCCGCGTCGAGCGCTCTGTGCGTGCGCCCGACGACGTCCTCCTCGACGCCGAGTCGCGCGCGCAGGATCGCGCGGGCGATGCCGTGGCGCGTGAAGCTGCCGTGTGCGACGACGCCGAGCTGGCGCAGACCGAGCAGGTAAGCGCCGCCCTGTCCCTCGGGGTCGATCTCCTCGACAAACGGCTGCAGGCCACCGGATAGCAGCAGGCCACCGAGCTTGCCGCGCGTCGACGCGTGCGCGATGTCGCGAATCGTCAGGAGCATCGTCTGCGAGACGGCCTCGATCACCTTCAGGGTGACGTTGCCGGTGAAGCCGTCGGTGACCGCGACGTCAACGAGACCCTGCGTCAGGCCGTTGCCCTCGACGTTGCCGACGAACGTGAGCGCGTCGCTGTCGGCGGTGCGCTCGAGCAGCGCCTCATGGGCCTCGATCACGAGCTGGCTGCCGCGTTCGGGCTCGCTGCCGTTTGACAGCAGGCCGACCCGAGGGCGCGCGATGCCGAGCACGGCGCTTGCGTAGGCCGCGCCCATGAAGGCGAACTGCACGAGGTACTCGACGCGCACGTCGGGATTGGCACCGACGTCGAGCAGCGTCACCGGGCGGCCGGGCACGGGGACCGTAATCGCCAGCGCGGGGCGATAGATGCCCGGCGCTCGGCGGATGTGCAGCTGACCGGCTACCAATGCTGCGCCGGTCGAGCCGTTGCAGACGAGCGCCGCTGCGCGGCCTTCGCTGACGGCGCGAGCTGCCAGCACGATCGACGCGTCAGGAGCGCCGCGGACGGCGCTCGCCGGGTTCTCGTCCTTGGCGATCGAACGCGGCGCATCGACGATCTCGATGCCGCGGCCCGGGGCACCAAGTTGCGCCGCCGGCCCGAACAACAGGACCTCCACTCCCTGCGCGGCCGCGAGACGGGCGCCGGCTGCAACCTCGGCCGGTCCGAGGTCGGCGCCGTTGGCGTCAACGGCGATGACCGTCACGACAACCCGGAAGGCCTGCTAGCCGTGATCGTTCTCGTGGTCGTGGTCGTGCTCCGGCGGCGCCACGACCTCGCGTCCTGCATACGTCCCGCAGACCGGGCAGACCCGGTGGGGGCGGCGAGGACTGTGGCAGCGCGGGCACGCGTTGAGCGCGGGCGCGGCCATCTTGTGCTGCGCGCGGCGCTTGGCCGTGCGGCTATGCGACTGCTTCTGCTTCGGTGCTTGCATCGGCCGGCAAGCCTAGCAACTCCAGGGGGTCGTTCCGATCGGCGCAGGATGCCGCCCGGAGATCTGCGCTCTGATCGCAACGCTTCTTCTCGCGGCGATCGCTGCTGATAGTCACCACGTGGGTCGCGAGGCCGACCCTGGAGAGCGCCCCGATCAGCAGCCACGAGAGGTCGAGCTGGCGGCGGCGCAGGCCGTGGGCGGCCGACGTAGGGAAAGCGTGGTGATTGTTGTGCCACGCCTCGCCGAGGGACAGCGGCGCGAGCCAGGCGAGGTTGCGCGACTCATCGCCGGTGGCGTAGTCCTGACGGCCAAAGAAATGGCATAGCGAATTGATCGAGAAGGTCACGTGATGGAGGACGAGAATGCGAACCGCGCCGCCCCAGAGCAGCCCCAGCAGCGCACCTGTGAGCGTCCCGGTGAGCGCGTAGCCGAGTCCGAACGGGATCGCAAGGCCGACCAGCACCCACAGTAGGAACGTGCGATCGATGAACACGATCACCGGATCGTCGAAGAGGTCGGGCGCGTAGCGACGCTGGTTGGCGAAGCCGTCGCCGAAGACCCAGCCGAGGTGGGCGTGCCAGAGGCCGCGAAGCGGCGCGCGCCAGCCCGTGCCATGGCCGACGTGGGGACTGTGCGGGTCACCGTGCTCGTCGGAGAACGCATGGTGCTTGCGGTGGTTCGCGACCCATTCGATCGGTGGGCCCTCGAGGGCCGTAGCGCCACAGATCACGAGAAGCGCGCGGACGACGCGGCCACAACGGAAGCTGCGGTGCGTCATCAGGCGGTGGTAGCCGACGGTGATTCCAAGCCCTGACGGGATGTAGCAGGCGAAGAAGATCACGATGTCCTGCCAGTAGAGCGAGTTGTCCCAGGCGAGCCACACGCCTGCGGTCAGCGCAGCCACGGGCACGGCCGTCGCCACCACGGTGGCCAGCTTGTCCAGCGCGTTGAAGCGACCCGGCGTCTGGAACTCGCCCGCTGCGGACGGTAGGGCGGCCGCGACGAGCTGTCCGTCCTGGCGGCTTGGGGTCTCTATCGTTGCCGCCACACGTTCACCGTTTCCGGCAGCGCGTGTCGGGACGGGATTCCGGCTGCCACCAGTGTTTCCGTTTCGCCCGCAGAGCAGCTTGCGCAACGGCCCCACTCGAATCATGGCACAGGGTCCGGCGGGGCGGTGCGCCGGCGGCCGCTATTCGAGGCGCAGCTCGGCCAGCTTGGCCCAGCGCGGGTCACCGCCGCTGTCGTGGCGGTGATCAGGACCGGCGTCACGCAGCGGCACCGCGCAGACTGCGCAGAGCCCGAGGCAGTCGGCGCCGCAGAGCACCTGATCCGGCACAGCCAAGGCGAACGCGTCGTGAGCCCAACCCTGCAGGTCGAGCCGTTCGCCGTCGACGTAGGGGCTGTCGAGTTCCTCGCCGCCGCCCGGGAGGTCGACTTCGCGCGCGTCCACGTGCAGCGCCGGCGCCGCATCAGCGAGGCAGCGCATACAGGGTCCCGCGACCGCCGCGTCAAAGCGCAGGCGCAGTGCGTAGCCGCCACCGTTGGTGCGTGAGACGTCGAGCCCGACAGGCACCATCTCCGGCCGGGCGAGGTAGCGCTGGCCGGCGAGGTCGAGCGACCCTAGCTTCACCTCAAGTTCGAGGTGCTTGGCCTCTCCAGCGTGTAGGCGAAGCCCGCCAAGCTCGAAGGTGTCGGCGCGAGCCATGCCGTCAATTTTGCACGCCCGGCGCCTCGCCCCGGTCCAGCATCCGCTTGAGCACCTTTCCGGTCGCTGTGCGCGGCAGTTCCTCGACGACCACGACGTCGCGCGGGACCTTGAAGCGCGCGAGGTTGTCGCGCACGTGCGCCTTCACCGCCTCGGCGTCTATCTTGGTCCCAGGCTCCGGCACGATGAACGCTCGCAGGCGTTCGCCGAACTCGCGGTCGCGAACCCCGATCACGGCGACATCCTCGACGCCCGGGTACTCGGCAAGCAGATCCTCGACCTCGCGCGGAAAGACGTTCTCCCCGCCCGAGATGATCATCTCGTCGTCTCGGCCGGAGACGAAGAGCCGCCCTTGGCGATCGACGTAGCCGACGTCGCCGGTCGCGATCAGCCCCTCCAGCACGGCTTTGCCGTCCCCCGTCGTGTAGCCGTCCATGACCATCTCGTTGTGGACGAAGATGCGGCCGGTCTCGCCACGACGGCGGAGCTCCCGCCCATGCTCGTCAAACAGTCGCAGCCGGGTTCCGTATGGCGTCGTCCCGGCCGTGCCGGGTGCAGCACGCAGCTGGCGCGGCGAGGCAATCGTCGCCCAGGCGACCTCGGTCGAGCCATAGAGGTTGTAGAGCACATCACCGAAGGCATCCATCGCGCGGAGCGCCAACTCACCCGGCAGCGCCGAGCCGCTGACGGCGATGATCCGCAACGAGCGCGTGTCGTGGCGGCGGATCGTCTCGGGGCCAAGCTCGAGGATCCGCTGGAGCATCACGGGCACGAGGATCAGCGCGTTCGCGCGGTAGCGCTCGATCGAGACGAGCACTTGCTCGGGCTCGAAGCGGCGCTGCAGCACGAGCGTCGAGGAGA
>JBEKBL010000135.1:0-5689 GCA_050015415.1 Solirubrobacteraceae bacterium | reverse complement strand
GACGAAGCTCGCGGACGCTGCGTTCGATGCGCTGCTCGGCGACGAGCTGGCCGCCCGCGGCTATCTGGTCGCGCGCCACGGGGAGGCGCAGTGGAACGGCGTCGCGATCCTCTCGCGCGCGGGACTCGACGATGTCGAGATCGGGCTTGCCGGCGCGCCTGGCTTCCCGGAGGCCGAGGCGCGGGCGATCGCCGCCACGTGCGGCGGGATCCGCATCCAGTGCGTCTACGTGCCCAACGGCCGCGAGCCCGAGTCCGCGCACTACCGTTACAAGCTCGATTGGCTGGCGGCGCTGCGCTCCGTCCTCGCCGCAGGTCCGACCGACGCCGTCGTCTGCGGCGACATGAACATCGCGCCGAGCGACGCCGACGTCTTCGATCCGGCTGCCTTCATTGGGCACACGCACGTGACGGCGCCTGAGCGCGCCGCGCTGTCGCAGCTGGAGTCGCTTGGCCTGCACGACGTCGTCCGCGAGCACTGGCCCGAGAAGCGCATCTTCACTTACTGGGATTACCGCGCGGGGATGTTCCACCAGGATCTCGGGATGCGGATCGACCTCGTGCTGGCAGGTGCGCCGGTCGCGGCGCGGGTCCAGGCCGCGTGGGTCGACCGCCAGGCACGCAAGGGCACCGGTCCGAGCGACCACGCGCCGGTGGTCGTCGACCTCGACGAGGCGCCGGACGGCGACATCGGCCCCGTCGTGCCGCCGCCGTCGGCGCCCGCCACGGGCAAGCGGCGGATCACGCCACAGGCGCGCGAACGCTGAAAGGAGACGCGACGCGAATCGTGGCCACGGCACGAGGCTCAGACCCGGACCCCACCAGCGCGTGTCCCCGCGATCGCCGCGCCATCGCCCGAAGTCACGCTCGGCATATCGACACCGGGCACTGCCACGCCGCAGGCCTCTGGTGCTGCGGCCTCGGCGTGCCTTTCCTGGTCAGAGCGTGCCGGCCGGGGCTAGCCAGGCCGATTCGAAGTCGAGCCGGCTGAGTTCGACGAGTACGTCGTAGTCGCGGTCGTAGTGCAGGACCCCAGCGCCGTGGACGTGCGCGCACGCAGCAATCAGGAGGTCAGACGGGGATGCGCTGCGCTGGTGTCCTCGGCGCGCGAGGTCGCGCTGCGTGTCGAGGGCAGCATCTTCGATGTCCGCGTCGATCCGAAGGCGCGGCAACTGCAGGAGGTCAGCGAGGAGTTGGTCGTGACGTGTCGCACTGCGGGCTGACCAGCCCGCTTCGAGCAGAAACGGGGCGCAGACCGCGATCTCGCTGTTCTCGATCATGGTCGCGATCTCGGCGCGACGGTCGTCTGGCAGCGCCGGTAGCTCGAGACGCGCCCACGCCGAGTTGTCGAGGAGCAGCACTGCGGTCAGATATCGACGCCAAGTCGCTTGACACGATCCGCCGCCTCGGGATCTTGGTCGAGGGAGCGCTCACGAACACGGCCAGCCAGACGCCGGCGTGCCGCCTCGGCTGACTTAGTCGCCCCTTTGAGCCGCGCGAGCCGCGCGCGCGCCCCATCCTCGACCAGCCCACCGAGGTCGGGGCGCTTGCCATCCAGCTCTGCGACCTCATTCAGCAGTGCGGCGCGCTCGGGCGTAAGGGTGATCATCTGACGCGGATGACGGGTCGGCACGGGCGAAGTGTATCACCGTGTTGCACCGGCAGAGTTGGCTTAGTCGCCCCAGCCCTCGGCTTCGCACGCGAACGGTTCGCACGCGAGTGTTACGTGCGAGGGGGCGCGCCGCGGCTCGCACGCGAAAGTCTTGTCGTCCGGTGCGACCTGAGGAGCGAACTCAGCCAGCGCTCGCATCTCGCGGGGCTGTGGGTTTCCGCAACACGGCATCGGTGAGGGCGCTCGGTCGAGGGGGCGTATCCTACGCGGGGTAGGAGGGCATTTGTCGTGGGGTCGGCTCTGTGGAGCTGGCAGTGCGGTGGGACTTCCGAAGGGTCGGCTGATCCCGACGAGCGAAGGACATGCCCCTCCCGTGCGACCTTTTTTCTCGGCTTTCTCGCGCGCTGCCGATCTCGGCTCTCGAGCCAGCTGGTTGGGGGCATGAGTTCTTCTCCGGTTGATCGCCGTGGCGTTGGTGCCCGACGTTGGTGGGCGCTTGGTGCTGTGTTTCTAACGATCTTGTGCGTGGGGATCGACAGCACGGTTCTGAGCGTGGCACTGCCGACGCTGGCGCGGGCACTGCATGCGTCGGAGCCGGACCTGCAGTGGTTTTCCTCGGGGTACTTCCTCGTGTTGGCTGCCGGGATGCTGCCGGCCGGGCTGTTGGGCGACCGCTACGGGCATAAGCGCGTCTTCGTGATCTCGTTGACGTTGTTCGCGGCCGGCTCGGCGGGCTGCGCATTCTCGACGACGGTCGCCGAGTTCATGGCTGCGCGGGTATTGCTCGGGCTCGCCGGGGCGGGCGTGATCGTGATGGCGATCTCCTCGCTCACGGTGCTGTTCGCCAAGGACGAGCGACCCAAGGCTGTCGGCATCTTGGGTGCCGGGAACTTTCTCGCGATGCCGATCGGCCCGATCCTTGGTGGTTGGCTTTTGACCAACTTCTGGTGGGGCTGGGTGTTTCTCGTCAACGTTCCGGTCGCGCTGATCGGCTTGGCAGCTGCCGCCGTGCTGTTGCCGGAGTTTCGCGCTGCGCAGCGTCCGGCGTTCGACCTGACTGGTGTGACAGCGTCCGTGCTCGGCCTGGTCGCGGTGACCTACGGACTGATCAGAGCCGGTCAGGACGGCTGGACCAATCCCGGCGCGCTCCTCGCAATCGTCGCCGGTATCGCTGTCCTCGCTGGGTTCCTTTTCTGGGAGCAGCGGTTGACACGACGTCCAGGCGGGCGGCCACTGCTCGACATGACGCTGTTCAGCTCGGCCTCGTTCACGTGGGGCGCGATCTTTGCCGCGCTGTCATTCCTGTCTTTGATCGGCGTGCTGTTCACCATGCCGCAATACTTCCAGGGCGTACTCGGCACAACCGCGATGGGTTCCGGACTGCGGCTTCTACCCTTGGTTGGTGGCGTCCTGATTGGGGCCGTGCCAGCTGCGGGGGTCGCGAAACTCGTTGGCGCCAAGATCGCCGTCGCCGCCGGCTTCGCGCTCCTCGTCGCCGGGCTAACGATCGGAGCTGCCACAAGCGTGGGTTCCGGTGGCCTGTTCGTGGCAGCGTGGATGGTGGTCGTCGGTGCCGGGATGGGTCTCGCGCTGGCTACCTCAACCTCCGCAGCGCTCGTTGAGCTCTCCCCCGAGCGCAGTGGCGTCGGCACAGGCGTCGTCGAGGCGATCGACGAAGTAGGCGGACCACTCGGAATCGCGATTGCGGGAAGCGTCGTCAGCGCCGGCTACCTCGCGCACCTCAACGTCTCGGGCCTCTCCGCTACAGCCGCCAGTGCCGTTCGAGGGAGCGTCTTCGGCGGCGTGGCGGTCGCACAAAAGCTCCACCTGGCCGCTCTACTCACATCAGTGCGAGCCGGCTTCGTCCAAGGCATGGACACAGCTCTCCTCGTGTCTGCCGCAATCGCGCTGGCCGGCACCATCCTCGCCCTCCGCTACCTACCAAACACAAACACCTCACCGAAAACTCGGCCCGAACACACCAAGCAGCAAGGCGAACTCGCCGGAAAACCATGAACGCTCACGCGCTCCCGAGCCGCCCCGCACAGGCCGCACAGTAGTGCCGCCGCTCAAGAGCAGCGCCCTACCAGGCGTCTGGCGCGAGTGTGTGCTCACGCTCGCTCACGCCTGGCGCTGGGGAGCGCTCACGCCGGCGGCCGCCGGCGACAGTCCCGACTAATCCGGATCGCGCGGCCAAGCTCGTAGTCAACGAGTGATCCCGCGGACTGCTGCTCGGCGCGCGAGCCGAGCGCGTGGTCAGGGTGTCGAACGTGACCGTTTGGTGCGGGAGCGAGCGGCGCCATGACCTGCGGGTGGCGGCGCGGGTGGCGGCTAGCCACCGAACTCGGGTCCCCGCCACCGCGGTCTTGACAGGTCAGCATGATAGATCTATGTTGTGCTAGCTATCTAGTGTAAGTGAGGGATTGTGATCGAATTTCATTTGGACTCGCGCTCGGGTGTCTCGCCGTATCTGCAGCTCGTCCACCAGGTTCGCCACGCGCTGCGTCTCGGGCTGCTGCGCGAGGGCGACCAGCTGCCGACGGTCAAGGATGTCGTCGCACGGCTGGCGATCAATCCGAACACCGTGCTGAAGGCCTACCGCGAGCTGGAGCACACTGGGCTCGTCGCCGCGCGGCCCGGCGTCGGCACTTTTGTTACCGGCTCGTCGCTTGCGGATCCTGCGCTCGCCGCGCACGGTCCGCTGCGCCGCGAGCTGCGTGCCTGGATCGTGAAGGCGCGGCGTGCTGGCCTTGACGAGGAGTCGATCGAGGCGCTGTTTCGCGACGCTGTTCGCTCCGCCCGCATCGAGGGTGTAGCGTGACCACCGCGCTGGCCACGCGGGACCTAGCCAAGCGCTATGGGCGGCGGTGGGCGCTCTCGGGTTGCACGCTCGAGGTTCCCGCCGGCCACGTCGCTGGCCTGGTTGGGCCCAACGGCGCCGGCAAGACGACGCTGCTGCATCTCGCGGTCGGCCTGATCGAACCGAGCGCGGGATCGATTGCCGTACTCGGCGAGGAGGTCGCCGCGACGCCCGCGCAGCTCGCGCGCGTCGGTTTCGTCGCGCAGGACACGCCGCTCTACCCGTCGCTATCAGTCGCCGACCATCTACGCCTGGGCGCCGCGCTGAACCCGAGCTGGGACCAGGCGCTCGCTGAGGCGCGGATCGCTCGGCTGGGTCTCGATCGCGCACAGCGGGCCGGCACGCTCTCCGGCGGGCAGCGCGCACAACTCGCGTTGACGCTCGCGATCGCGAAACGGCCCGAGCTGCTCGTGCTCGACGAGCCCGTCGCGAGCCTCGACCCGCTCGCACGGCGCGAGTTCCTCCAGGCCCTGATGGAGTTCACCGCCGAGCACACCGTCACCATCCTGCTCTCCTCACATCTGGTCGCCGACCTCGAGCGCGTCTGCGACTACCTGATCCTCCTCGCCGAAGGCCACGTCCAGCTTTCCGGCGAGGTCGACGAGCTCCTCACCAGCCATCGTCGGCTGAGCGGACCGCGTCGCGACGCATCACGGCTGCCGTCCAGCCAGCAGGTGATCGAGGAGACGCATACCGACCGCCAGAGCACACTGCTGATCCGCACCGAGGAGCCGATCATCGACCCCGCCTGGACGGTCGAGGAGGTCAGTCTCGAGGACATCGTCCTCGCCCACATGGGCCGTGAGCGGAACCCCGAACCTGACGCGGTCCCAAGGGTCGACCGATGATCTGGGTCACCTGGCGCCAGTTCCGCACACAGGCGATCCTGACGGTCGCTGCGCTCGCCGCGTTCGCGCTGCTGCTCGTGATCACCGGGGAGCATCTGCGCCACGTCTACGACATGAGCGATATCTCAGGCTGTGCTGCAGTTGGCGGCTGCGCGCATCCGACGGTGAGCACGTTCGGAGGCCATGAGCGAATACTCAGCGCGCTGCTCGGACCGGCGCTGCTGATCGTGCCGCTGCTGATCGGGATGTTCTGGGGCGCGCCGCTGCTTGCACGCGAGCTCGAGACGGGGAGCTACCGCCTCGCTTGGACGCAGAGCGTTACCCGCAGGCGCTGGCTCGTCGTCAAGATCGCGGTCGTTGGCCTTCTCGC
>JBEKBL010000134.1:0-5713 GCA_050015415.1 Solirubrobacteraceae bacterium | reverse complement strand
CCACGCGTCCATACCGACCTCGCGGCGCTTGCCGCCTTTGCCGCAGCGCACCAAGATCGCGCCGCGACCACGGTCAAGATCTCTGTCGCTCAGCGCGAGAGCCTCGCTGATCCGAAGCCCTGAGCGCCACAGCACGACGATCATGCCGCGCAACCGATCGGCGACCGGGCCCTCGCCGGCAGCGCGCATCACCCGGACGATCTCCTCCACCGTCGGAGGATCCGCCGGATAGCGCAACCCCTTATTCCTCGGTGAGCGACCAGCGTGATAACCCGGGACCGTCGCCGGCGACCGCCGACGACCATTGCAATCCAACAGAGCAGCTTCCACGGCTCCTCCTCACGTCGTTAGACGCGAAGAGAAATCGTGCTCCGCCGCGCCTCACCTGCCCAGCCGCGGTCGCAACCTTTCAGCTGGGCGAATCCGGTAGCGGGGTCAGCGCTGAGCGTATCGTTCCCGCGGTGGGAGGCGACCCGGATGCCACCGAATCGAGGAATGCGTGAGTACCGAACCGACGGCGGAGCAATACCGCGACACCGAGGGACGGACAGTTTGGCGGATCGTCCGTGGCGGGGTAGTGCTTCAGGATGGGATTGCGTCCGACCGTGTCGCCGCAGAGAGTCTCGCTGAGTACCGAAAAGCTCCTGAGCGCATGGGCGTCTCGGGTGATTCGGGAAACCGCACGGGAGCGCCGGCCATAGGTCGATCGCTGAAGAAATTCGGGCGCTTGTGCCTGAGCGCCCTCACCGACGGCCCGACCACGGAGGAAAGCTGGAGGATGGCCAACGGAGAAACGTGGGAACAGATCGAGCATCCCAACGACGGTGATGACGTTTGACGTTTGCGACGCGTGAGGTATACGTCACGGGCGGGCGAAGGGTGTCCGGCTCCTGGTATCGCCCAGAAGCAGGACTCCCGGTCGCACGCCAGTCAAGCCGGCTGGATCGGCGGTCGCCCCTCAAGCGCAAAAGCCCCCTGGCGAGAGGGGGCTCCTGCATAGCGGGGGCGGGATTCGAACCCGCGACCTTCGGGTTATGAGATGCACAGATCCCAGTGACCTCGGGCATGCTGCGTGCGCTGAAGTGCTCTCAGATCACTTCACGCGAGCTGATATTTGCGGAGGTGGGGACCGATTTCGGGGACCGATCCTTGCGCGAGCAAGAAGTCTCGCAACTCGTTCGCCCGCCGCGCCATGGCTCACTGTGGGGCGTTCAGGAATCCGAGTGCCTGGGCTCGGCATTGAGGGCTAGACAGCACTGTGATGCGTCCTCGCCTTGGGTGCATGGACAGTCGGCAGTCGCCATCGCGCGGCGGTCGGCGCCGGATTGCAGCAGATTGGCCACATGCTGCGTGAGCTCGCGTCCGACTGTTCCCAGACGGCAGGCTGTGCTGATCAGCAACAGGCGTCGCACTGCGTCGGGGTGATCAGCGGCGAGTTGCTGGCCGATACTGCAGACGGTCGAGATACCGATGATGTTGACCATGTTGCTTCGGCGTATTCGGCTGCGAGCGCCGCCATCGTGAGCCCGCGCGGTAGTCGTAAGCGACGGTTCACGTAGTACACGCGCCGGCTGGCCGCGAAGGGCCGCAGCGTCAGTTCGCGCATACGCCGACCCGGTCCGCGGCCCACACCGACATCAGGAGACAGGCCTGCAAGGAACACCAACGGGTCGCCGGTGCCCGACACCAGGCAGGGGAACCGGCCGAGGTTGGCTTGCTCGATCTTCACGCTGCGGCCGTCAGTCGCGCGGCACAGATCTCGATCGGACTCAATCGAGCTCGCTCGCCGTGCCGCTCACGCTCTGAGGCTCGGCGGCCTAGTCGCTCCATCTCGCGGCGGCGTCGAAGTGAGCGTTGCGTGGACGCGGTCGATTGCTGTCGCGACGCTGTCGGGGTACTTGGTCAGGATCTGTGTGTGGCTGGCCGGCAGGGTTGCAAACAGCGACATATTGGCGTGCTGTTCCACAAGCGGCGTGATCGAGGCGCGCATCGTGCGGCATTGCACGTCGGTGGCACCCATGTGGGATTCGGAGCCGACGATGAACTCGATAGGGCAGCGGACGAGGTCGTAATCCTGGGCGAGGCTTGCGGCAAGATCGTCTAGTTCGATGTTGAGAGCTGCGGCCTCGCCAGCGGACATCCGTGCTGAGCGGTTGAACGCCGCCATGACTCGCATCAGTGGCGCCAGTCGGCGAAATGTACGACGGGCCTGCTCTTTGTCGGCCTCGGTAAGCATCGAGATGGGGAACGCCCCGTCAACCAGCACCAAGCCGGTGACCTCGTCGGGGTGCTGAGCGGCGTAGCGGACAGCGAGGGCCGCTCCGTGTGACCACCCGACAATGAGGTGACGGCCAAGGCCCGTGGCCGCTACGACCGCGGCGATGTCGTCAAGGTCCGCAGCGAAGGAGTAGGTCTTCGATCTGCCGGACTTCCCGCGGCCCCGAGCATCGAAGGTCACGATGCGGTAGCCCGGGTGGAGGCGGCGAAGGACGCGAGCCCAGTCGTGCTGGGTTCCGAACGCTCCGTTGAGGAACAGGACCGGGTAGCCCGTGCCTCCGCTGTCGTTGCAGTTGAGCGAGCTGTCGGCGCTTTGGACCGGTAGCTGGGGTGACATTGCTTGACCTGGCCTTTCGTGTGTTCGACTCGGATCTACGCATCAGGTGGCGGTAGGGAGCTCGCCACTGGCGTGCAGCGCGTGCCGGTAAGCCCGCCATTCGGCCGCCAGGACGGGCCTTCGCCGTGCCAGGAAGTCACACAGCGCGGCGACCTCGAGCAGTCGCGCCCGTCGCTGCGGTGACACGTCGCCGAGGACCTCGAGCCCATGCCTGGCAAGGGCAGCCTGCTCGACGTACTCGGATGGGTCGTCCAAAGCGCGCGTCCAGACATCAGGGTGTAGACGGATTTGCTCGGCCCGTTGGCCCGGGACACGAGAGCGCTGGATGTAGGACCAGCCCTCCAACAGGGACACGACGGCACCGATCGCGCTGCGGCTGACGCCCATCGCTTCGCTGAGCTCAGCCGCCGTCTGCTCCGGCGGATCGCACAGCATCAACCAGCCCAACACGCGGCCGACCATCGGCGCCATACCGAATCGGCGCGCGTAGTAGCGGCCAGTCTCGTCAGCGAAAGCCCGTTCGTCGTCGATGCCCACGAGCCGATAATTCCAGAAAATCCTGGAAAGTCAAGTACGTGCTATCAGCTCGAGCTCTTCGGTTCGGTGGATCGGGCGACCGCGCGTAGCACCGCCCGCTGCAGCAGCGTGCGCATCTGGGCGTCGATCGCGCTCGCGTGCGCAGCGGCAAACTCAGCGAGCGAGACCTCCGCGGCGAGTACTCGCTTGACGTCTTCAAGCCCGACGCCGAACTCGCGCAGCGTCCACGCGAGCCGCGCCCGCGCCACCGCGTCGGCGGCGAACAGCCTGACCCCGCTTCGGTGCGCCCCACTTCCGGCAGCACTCCGGCGTCCGCATAGACGCGCAGGGTACGCACCGACAATCTGGCGCACGCTGCGAGCTGGCCGATCGTCATGCCACCCATCGCCGGACCTCCGCCGGGTGGAAAGTCAAGCAATCGTTGCAGGGACTGCGGGCGGCGACGGCACAGCCCGTTCCGCTCAGCTCGCAATGCCTGAGCTAATGTTTGCGCGTGGCGGCCAGGCTGCTGAATGCACGGTTCGACGCCGTGCTCCAGAAGAGCCCGAGTAAGGGCGGCTGGACCTTCGTGGTGTGGCCAGACTCGGCTGCCTTCTTCGGCACGAGAGGCCTGGTGAAGGTGCGCGGCACGGTCGACGACCATCCCTTCCAGAGTTCGTTCATGGCGCTCGGCGACGGCACGCACAAGCTCCCGATCAAGGCGGAACTCCGCAAACTCATCGACAAGCGGGCCGGCGACGAGGTCACCGTCATGCTGAGGGAGCGGCTCTAGTAGAGGCGGGCCTGATTTTTGTGAGGGCGAGCGTCCGGACTGGTTTGTTTGGCGCTTCCAAGCCCTCGCTCTCCGGCCAACCCTGGAGTGCGATTCCGCCCGCGGTCGCATACCTGCCGCCACCCCAGTTCGTCGGGTCATGGACTTGACGCGCCACCGGCGAGAGATCTATCACGCTTGGCGCCACCGCGGACTCCGAGTTCGCGAAGACTCTTGGGCAGTTCGCGAATCAGTAGGTCTCCTGCGGCAATGGGGTCGGTCATCGTCGGCCACTCGACCCGGATCGCGAGAGGCTCGTCCTGGCTGTCGGGGCGACGACCGGCGCGCCGCTGCGCGAGCGTTTGTCGGCCTTGCTTGAGCGACTCCGCAACTGGCCCCGCGGATCGTACCGTGGCGGGTGCACCGAGCGGCGAGGCCGAGGAGCGCGCGCTCGCGGTCATCACCCCCATCTCGCGGAGCTTGGACCGATTTGGAGAGTCGGCTCGGTACTTAAGCGCAAAAGCCCCCTGGCGAGAGGGGGCTCCTGCATAGCGGGGGCGGGATTCGAACCCGCGACCTTCGGGTTATGAGCCCGACGAGCTACCAGACTGCTCCACCCCGCGCCGCGAGTACAGGTTAGCAAGGACGGTTTGGCACGGAAACGGATTGCGCGGGCGCAATTCGGCCTGCATCGTGGCCGTCCGTTTCGCGAGAATCGTCAGATGGCAGTCGTCTACGTGACACGCGAGATCGTAGGAGGTGCGCTGGAGCGTCTCCGGGCAGCGCACGATGTAACCGTCTGGGAGAAGGCCGAACCACCGCAGCCGGCGGAGCTGCGGGCGGCTGTCGCCGACGCCGAGGGGCTGCTCTGCATGCTTGCCGACCGCGTGGATCAGGAGCTCCTCGATGCGGCGCCTCGGCTCCGGGCTGTCGCGAACTATGCCGTCGGCAACGACAACATCGACCTCGCGGCAGCCACCGCACGTGGGATCGCCGTGGGCGTGACGCCGGACGTGCTCACTGATGCGACGGCCGATCTCGCGTTCGCCCTGCTGCTCGCTGCGGCCCGAAACCTGCCGGAGGCGATCGCGGCGGTCACGGCGGGCGAGTGGTCCACATGGGAGCCAAAACGCTGGCTTGGTGTTGATGTTCACGGCGCGACGCTCGGGATCGTGGGCTTCGGACGTATCGGGCGGGCCGTGGCGCGGCGCGCCGAGGGGTTCGACATGACGGTGCTTGCGACCCGCGAAACGCCCCTCGAGGAGCTCCTGGCCCAGAGCGATTTCGTGACGTTGCACTGCCCGCTGACGGCGGAAACACGCCACTTGATCGACGCCTCCGCGCTGTCGTTGATGAAGCCAACGGCGATCCTCGTGAACACGGCGCGGGGGCCGATCGTTGACCCGTTGGCGCTCGGGGCGGCGCTGCGCGCCGGGACGATCGGCGGTGCGGCGCTCGACGTGACCGATCCGGAGCCGATGCCACCCGATGATCCGCTCCATGGCTCGCCGAACCTGATCGTCGTCCCACATATCGGCTCAGCGACCCACACCGCGCGGGCGCGCATGACGGAGCTCGCCGTCAACAATCTCCTGGCAGCGCTGGCGGGCCTACCGATGCCAAACCCCGTCCGCTGATGCGCGTGGCGGTTGTCGATATCGGCACGAACTCGACCCGCCTGCTCGTGGCCGATGTGGACCGCGCGGGACGCCTGCGCGAGCTCGACCGGCGTACCGAGGTGACGCGCCTCGGGGAGGGCGTCGATGCGAACGGCTCGCTCAGCCGCCCGGCTATGGCACGAGTACACAAAG
>JBEKBL010000133.1:0-5727 GCA_050015415.1 Solirubrobacteraceae bacterium | reverse complement strand
CGAGGCAGTTGTGACAAGCATTGAGCTGGCCGCCTACAAACCACTTGTAGAAAGGGGCCGACGACTCGTCCAAGACGGCGTCCCACGGCGCTGCCCAGTCGAGCAGTTCGTGCGCCTGGCTCGCCCACCAGCCGCGGAAGTCGTGCTCAGCCTCGTCGTAGACCGACGCGTCCCTGATCAGCGCCTGGTCGCGAAATTCGCGCGAGGGCTCGAATCGCTCCACGCCGAGCTGCCGATCGAGCTCAAGCTCAAGCTCTCTGCCGGTAGCTACCGTTGCCGATCCGTCAGGCAGGTTGTACACGCTAGCGCGCACCTCCCTCGAATGCCGCGTGGCCACCACCGGCTACGCCGAGGACAACGGCGGTGGTGGCCGGGATCGAGGCGCGCAGCGCGGCCACGAGCTGCTCGCGCCGAAGCGGCTTGCTGACGTATTCGTCCATGCCGGCCTCGAGGCACTTCTCGCGGTCGCCGGCCATCGCGTGTGCGGTCATGGCGATGACCGGCGTGCGATGCTCGGCCTGCTCGAGGCGACGGAGCTCGCGGGTCGCCGCGTATCCATCCATCTCGGGCATCTGGCAGTCCATCAGGACTGCGTCGTAGAGTCCGGCGCTGAGCGCCTCGAGCGCCTCCCTGCCGTTGCTGACGACGTCGACGGTACAGCCGCAGCGTTTGAGAGCCGCGACGGCGACGATCTGGTTCACGGGGTTGTCCTCGGCAACCAGCACGTGTGGCGGGGTCGCCCAGAGTGCATCCGGCTCGCTCCCTGTGCTCACGAGCGGGCGCGGAGCGGGCGCCCCGACCTGGCCGCTCAGCTCTAGCTCGAACCAGAACGTACTCCCCCGGCCGCTCCCGTTAGGCGCAGCGCCGATCGAGCCGCCCATCAGCCCGACCAGCTGGCTGGCGATCGCCAGGCCGAGGCCCGTGCCGCCATACCCGCGGGTCGTCGACGGATCGGCCTGCGTGAAGGGCTCGAAGAGGCGGTCGAGGGTCGCCGGGTCGATCCCGATGCCGGTGTCGGCCACTTCGATGCGCACCAGACGCTGGTCGCGCGCGCGGAAGCCCACGTCCACCGTGACCGCTCCCTCGGCGGTGAACTTCACGGCGTTCGAGACCAAATTCAGGAGGACCTGGCGCAGCCGCCGACGGTCTGCGTATCCGAACTGCGGCACGTCGTCAGCGATCTGCACATGGAAGCCGAGGCCCTTGGCCTCCGCGAGCAGGCCCGCGACGGCACATGCCTCCCTGACGGTCAGGTGGAAGTCGAACTCCGTGACGTCGAGCTCGAGCTGGCCCGCCTCAATTTTCGAGATGTCGAGGATTTCGTCGATGATCGTCATCATGTGCTCGCCGGAGCGTGCAACCTGCTCGGCGTAGCCGCGTTGCTCCTCGCTCAGCGTGGTGCCCAGCAGCAGCTCATTCATCCCCAGGACGCCGTTCATCGGCGTACGGATCTCGTGGCTCATGTTTGCGAGGAAGGCTGCCTTGACCTCGGCCGAGCGCGTCGCCTCTGCGGCCTGCACCTGCAGCTCCAGACGGCGGGCCGCGTCGACCTCCCGCAGCCTCGTCGCCTCCAGGACGAGCCCGCCCTCGAGCCCGAGCTGGGCTGCCAGGTCTAGTGAGCGCTGACTGCGCTTGCGGGCCGAGCTGTCGCCGCAGACCAGGACTCCGCGGCCCGCGCCCTCCCCGGCAAGCGGGATCAGGATCCCTGACGCGAGCTCGAGCTCGTGCAGCAGGCGCGACGGTCCGCCCTGCTCGATGCGGGCGTCTGTCACGGCGATCGGGACGGCGAGCTGCTCCGGGTGTGACAGCCCGGCCGATCGCGGCGCGAGATCGTCGCCGCCAGCCTCACCACCGACGGCGCGGGCAGCCTCGTGCAGCCCGCCGTCGCCGCCTGGTAGGCAAACGACCGCCGTTTCGGTGTGCATCGCCTGCCGCGCGATCGTCGCGAGGCGGCTTGCCATGTCACCGGTGTCCGGACTGTCCAGGCCGAGCTTGAGCAGCTCGAGCAGCGAGCCTGAGGCCGCGAGCCGAGCATCGCGCTCCTCACTCTCCTGTACTCGCTCAACGATCTCGCCGAGCATCGTCCCGGCGGCCGCGATCAGTCGTACGTCGTCGTGGCGAAACGTGCGTGGGCTCGTGGAATCGAGGAGCAGCGTCCCGATCGGACTCAGCGGGCGACCGAGCGGCACCGCAACGGCCGCCTGCATGCCAAACCTCTCAGACCACCATCCGGCGAGGCGTGGATCATCGCCGTTGACCGCAGTGACCGGGCGTCGCGAGGTGAACGCTGCCTCGACGATTGGCGGCATCTCGACCGCCTGGCGAAACAGCGCCCAAGAGTCGGGATCGTGATGTCCGTCGGCGTAACTCGACATCCGCGGAACGAGCTGACCGTCGGTCGACAGGAATACGCTCGCGCGCGTCATGCCGATCTGGCTCGCAAGTTTTTCGCAGACCATTGCAAGCAGCTCGCCGGGCGAGCCGGTGTGGCCCCCGGCCGCTTCGATCAACGCCAGCAGAAGCTCGGCCTGGGTCCGGCCGCGCTCCGCCGCCTGCCACGTGAGCAGCGCCCCGACGCTCGTGGCGATTCGCTTGACGGCCTGGACGGCCTCGCCGGAGGGGGCGGGTTCGACCATGAGGATCCCGACCGGCTGACCGACGATCACGGGCTCGCAGCAGACCGACGCGCCCATCAGCTCACGTGCGAATGCCGGGGCCTCCCGCTGTAGCTCGCTCGCCATCGCCACCACCGCGCGTCGCTCCTGGAGGCTCTGGTCGAACGGGCGCATGGCCGCGACGCTCTTGTCTGACCAGCGCCCGGCGAGGCTCGAAAGCGAGTACGAGGTCTCGCCCGCGACGGCGCCGGCGATCGGCGACACGCGCCGCGATGACGGTATGTAGCGCCAGACGAGCACTCGGCTGGCGCCGAGCGCGTCCACCGCCATCGCACAGAGCTGTTCGATGGCTTCCAGGTCTGGATCGCCAGACCGGCGGCTCGGCTGAATGTGCGAGTTGTAGATGTAAACAATGTCGGCCGTACGCTCGACAAGCCTGAGCGCGGAGTGCGAGTCTCAACTCGCAATGAATCGCCTCGCGGCGCCTCGGTCGGCCGATGTGCCACGCCCGCCGCACGACGACGTCAGCCGCTCGGGTGCTCCTCGACCGTCAGCTCGGCCCAGGGCTCGATCTCGAGTCGGCCGTCGGGGATCGGTTCGCCGCTCTGGACCGAGCGGCCGAAGGTGCCCTCACGCAGGCGCGCCTGCGCACGCTCGATCGCCTCGAGCCGGCGAACGAGCAGATCCTCGAGCGCCTCGTCGGTCCCCATCTCGACGAGATCGGTCGCCTCCGAGGAGGCGTCGGTCTGATCCTCCTCCGGTCTCCCCTCTTCGCCGCGAAGCCGGCGCAACGCGGCGTCGGTATCCGCACGTGCCTTGCCAAGAAGATCCGCCGCGCGCGCGTCGTCCATTGAAGGCAACGATACCGGGCCCAAATGTCTGCTGCCTGCTTGGCGAAGGCCCTGCGGCGGGAGCGCGACGGCCGGCGTCAGGCCTCTCTGCCGGCACCGAAGCCGGCCGGCACTGACTCGCGCTCCGCGCCGGCAACGGCTCCGTTTGAGCCGTTCGGACCGCCAGCCGGGCTCGGCGGCGGCGCAGGCTGACGAGCACCGCGGACACGCCGCTTGTCGTCGCGCTCGTCGACTCCGAGCCAGCGATAGATCTGGAAGAAGACGAACAGAGTCATCGCGAACGAGCCCGGTACGAGCATGATGCCACCGGCGAGCTGCTGATCGGTGAGCGCCGAGATCCCGCCGGGGCGATGAGCCAGGTGCGCATAGCGCGGATAAAGCGGCGAGGTCGCGAAGACCAGTACGAGGGCGATCACCCAACCAACGACCGAGGCGGCGACGATGTAGTAGACGCGATGGATCTGGCTGAGCCGTGCGCGCAGCGGCGGCGAGTCGATCACCTGGGCCCAGAGCAATATCCCGAACAGAAGGAATGTCGTGTGCTCCAGGTCGTGGATTGCGCGGTTCGCGACGGCGGCGTCGTAGAAGTACGGGATGTGCCAAAGCACAAGGTCGACGCTGAACGCAATCCACGCGGGGATCGGACGCGCCAGCACTCCGAGTGCACGGAGCGGCGCGCACCAGCGAGAGCGTGAGATCGTCTTTGCGAGCGTGCGGCGCAGGCTCAATGGCAGCGGTCGCCAGATCGACATCCACGGGGCGCCGAGAACGATCAGCGGCGCGGCGATCGACAGCAGCATCACGTGCTGGATCATGTGAACCCAGAAGAGCTTCTCGGACAGCGAGTCGATCGGCGAGGCGAGCGCCCCGAGGATCACAACGAGGCCCGCGTAGAACGACGCGGCACGCCAGCGCTCCTGGCGGCTGCGCGGGCGGCCCAGCAGCCGCGTCGCGCGCTGCTCGCCGAGCACGTGCAACGCACCGAACAGCGATATGAGGGCTAGCGGCAGATCTACCGCGGCCGGCATTACGAGTCGGCGGCCTTCGACTCCTCAGTGCCCGAGCGTGCGACCGGCGAGCTCGTCGCCTCGCGCCTGCGCCGCCCGCGCCGGTAGGTCAGGTGCCACCACGCGACGACTGTGAACAGCAGCGCGAGCGGGAGCACAAGTGTCAGCCAGCCGATGCCGGTGTAGTCCGTGCCGAAGTCGGCCACCTGAAGCAGCGCGCTCATTTGATGAGGTAGAGAAGGACGAACGCGAAGATCTCGACGATGCACAGCGTAAAGACGTAGATGACGCAGCCGTCGGCGCTCGGTCGCAGCAGCCCGGACGTGTTCGCGATGTCACTCTCCCCCGCGCGCTCACCGTGTAGCGACTGCGCCCAGATCGTCTCGATCCAGTAGACGGCGCCGAGCCAGAAGAGGAGGAAGGTCAGGGTGAAGCCCAGGAAGACGCTCGCGAGTCCACCATCGGTCGCCCCAAAAGAGAGGCTGTAGTACTCGATGATCTGCAGCGCGACGACGGCGAGCGCGAGGATGAGCGACCCGAGCGCCGCCAGACGCCATTGGCTGTCGGTGCCGTCGCCGAGGCGCGTGCGTCCGAGTGCAAAGATCGCGCTTGAGCCGAGCACGCAAACGAGAATCGCGACGCCCCAGCCGATCGGCGGCGTGACGTGCGGCTCACGGAACGAATGCGCGGTATTGAGCGCGCGCAGGTAGAAGAACGCGAACACGAACGCCATGAAGAAGAACGCGACTGCGCTCGCCCAAAGTCGCGCCCCGACGTTGATGTTGGCGGCGAGCGTCTCGGGACCTTCAGGCTCGATCACGACACCGTCAGGATGCGCGCTCATGCCCCCGCCTCCCCCGCAGCCACGGCGCCGCGTCGTCTGCCAAAGTCCACCACCGGGGCCTCGGGCAGTCCGTAGCCGTAAGGATCGCCTGTGATCGTCGGAATCTGCTCGAAGTTGTACACCGGCACAGGCGTCGGGATCTGCCACTCCAGCGACTTCGAATGCCACGGGTTATCGCTGGCGCGCTCGCGCTTGAGGACGAGCGACCAGACCATGTTGCCGAGGAAGATGAGCATCGACAGGCCGAGGCAGAAGGCCATGATCGAGACGAACACGTTCAGCGTGTGCAGGCTCGCGTTGTAGCTCGAGACGCGCCGCGGCATGCCCAGCATGCCGGCCGCGAACAGCGGGAAGAACGTCAGGTTGAAGAAGATGAACATCGTCCAGAAGTGGAGCTTTGCGAGCGTCTG
>JBEKBL010000132.1:0-5816 GCA_050015415.1 Solirubrobacteraceae bacterium | reverse complement strand
CGCCTGACGGGCGGGCGCCAGGCGATCGAAGCCGCCACGAGTGCTCCGTACATCGCCCTGACCACGATCGACGACATCTACCCCGAGCGTCCCCAATGAGCGAGCAACCGTCGGTCTTCCGTCCGGGCGGGATCTCCTACGTCCGGATCCCGGCGCCCGATCCCGACGAGTTGGCGGCCTTTTACGCCAAGGTCTTTGGCTGGAGCATCCGCCGGCACGGTGACAGCCCCGCCTTCACTGACCGCTCCGGCCACGTGATCGGCCACTTCGTCCGCGATCAGAGCCCAACCGCCGACCACGGCATCCGTCCGTATATCTACGTGGAATCGGTCGTCGACACGATCGAGCAAGCGCTGAAAAGCGGCGCCAGCGTGGCAACCGAGCCCTACCCCGAGGGCAACCTCACCGTCGCCACGCTTCGCGACCCGGCCGGCAACACGGTAGGGATTTGGGAGCAATCCCGGATAACCGAGGAGACGTAGCTCGAAAGGCCAGGTCACTCGTTCGATCCGCGCCAAAGGCGGGCGTCGAACGAGTGCCCCCGCCAGGAGTCGAACCTGGATTTGCCGCTTAGGAGGCGGCCGTCTTATCCATTGGACTACGAGGGCGCGCCCCGCAGGATCTCACTCCTCGGTGTAGAGCGACTCGCGCGCCAACTCTTCGCCGTCGCGCGCGTAGAGGCGTACCTCGAGCAGCCGGCCGTCCAGGTCATCGGGAGCGAGCAGCGTGAAGCGGTCGCCGCTCAGGGCGCACTCATCGACCGTCAGCTCCCCCAGCTCGGCGGTCGCGACGACGCCACCGACGGCGATCGCGCGGCCCCAGATCAGCGTCATCGAGGCGACGAGGCCGTCAGCGCCGCGCCAGCCGCCGATCACCTCGTCGCACAGGTCGAGCTGCCAGTCCGGGTTGCGGTCAGCCGTTTCGTCGGTGAAGTCGGCGTAGGCGGCGAAGTCGGTCGGCTCGGCGCCGTCGATCGGCACGGAATACATGACGTAGCCGTAGATCTCAAGCCCGTTGGGCGTCGCCGCCGTAACCGGGACGTAGGTGTAGCCGTGCCAGCTGCGATCCGGGAAGAACGACAGGACGCCGGGCTCGTCGACGTCTTCGAGGGTCTGTACGGCGGCGAGGAACTCAGCCCGCAGCCGGTCGGCGAAGCGGCCGTGCGGGGTTGGTCCCTGCGGCGGCTCGGCGACATAGCGCGGGACGATCGGGCTCGTTGGTGGCATCGCAGCTGGGGAGGATACGTTGGGTCAGTGGACGACGTCCGGCTCCGCGACGTGCGCCGGCAGGCCGGCGGCCGCGTAGGCGTCGATCGCGTCGAGCGTCTCGGCCTCGAGCAGCGCGTGCGCGAGCGAGTCGAGCTGCTCTCGGTGCGCGCTGAGCAGAGCCGTGACCTCGGCGTGCGACTCGGCGACGAGCTGGTGGACCTCCTCGTCAACCTGGCGCTGCGTATCCTCCGAGGTCTCGCTGGCGCCCGGCAGCCAGGGCCCGGAGTTCTCGCTCGGCAACACCGCCACCGGGCCGATCGAATCGCTCATTCCCCAGCGCCCAACCATCTGGCGCGCGATCATCGTCAGCTGCTGGATGTCGGACTCCGCGCCGGTGGTGACCTGTCCGTAGACGAGCTCCTCTGCGACCCGTCCGCCGAGCGCGACGAGGATCTTTGCCGTCAGCTCTTCGCGCGAGTAGCTGACGCGGTCGGTGTCCGGGGTCGAGAGCGTGACGCCGAGCGCCATTCCGCGCGGGATGATCGAGACCTTGCGCACCGGGTCGGCGCCAGTGGTGAGCATGCCGACGAGCGCGTGGCCAGACTCGTGGTAGGCGGTCCGCTCGCGGTCAGCCGGTCCGAGGATGATCCCCCGCGGGGCGCCGAGCATGATCTTCTCGAGCGAGTCGGTGAAATCTGACATCTCGACCTTCTCGTGGTTGCGACGGGCTGCGAGCAGCGCCGCTTCGTTCGCGAGGTTGGCGAGGTCGGCTCCGACCATCCCGGGCGTGCTCGACGCGATCGCCTCGAGGTCGACGGAGGCGGCGAGCGGGATGCTCTTCGTGTGTACCCTGAGGATCGCGGCCCGTCCGGCGCGGTCCGGCGCCTGCACCGCCACGCGCCGGTCGAAGCGCCCCGCGCGCAGCAGCGCGGAGTCGAGCACATCGGCGCGGTTGGTCGCGGCGAGCACGACGACCGCGTCGGTGCTCTCGAAGCCGTCCATCTCGGTCAGGATCTGGTCGAGCGTCTGCTCGCGCTCGTCGTTGGCGCCGGTCACGGAAACGGATCCCTGCCGCGAGCGGCCGATCGCGTCGAGCTCGTCGATGAACACGATCGACGGCTCCGCCGCGCGGGCCTGGGTGAAGAGGTCGCGCACGCGCGAGGCCCCGACGCCGACGATTGCCTCGATGAACTCGGACGCCGAGATCGAGAAGAACGCGGCGTGAGCCTCCCCGGCCACGGCGCGGGCGAGCAGGGTCTTGCCCGTACCGGGAGCGCCTGACAGCAGCACGCCATGCGGCATTCGCCCGCCAAGACGGGCGTAGCGTGTCGGATCGCGCAGGAAGTCGACGATCTCCGTGAGCTCGGCCTTCGCCTCGTCGATCCCCGCGACATCGGCGAATGTGACGCGAATGTTCTCCGGCTCGACACGCCTCGCCTTCGAGCGCCCGAACGCGCCGAGTGCGCCCATTCCGCCTCCGGCCTTGGAGGCTCGGCGGAAGATCAGGACGAAGATGCCGACGATCAGCAGCGTCGGACCGAATCCGAGCAACAGCTCCTCAAGGACGGATTCGCTTGTGGTCGGGGAGGTCGCGGTGATCGTGACGTGCTCGGCCTCGAGCTCGCCAGTCAGCTGCCCGTAGTTCCAGAAGGCCGGCACCTGGGTCGCGAACAGCGTCGTCGGGGTCGCAGTCTTCGAATGTGCCGGGTAGCGGACCTTCTTTGCGAACGTCCCCTGCACGGCGTCGGCCTTGGCGCTGATCGCCTTGATCTCACCGCTCCGCAGGTCGCCGACGAAGACGCTGAAGGGGATCGTCACGCGCGGCTGGCCGCTCGGTTGGACGAGCAGAAGCGACAGCCAGTTCAGCGCGAGCAGGCCGACGACGAACCACAGAAACCAGCGGTTGCGATGCGGTGAACGCGGCTTGTCCCCGGGCGGTGCGCCGCGGCCGTCCGGCGCCGGCGACACGTGCCAGCCGCGTTTGTCGCGTCCGAGCGGCGGGTGCGGAGGTGACGCCGGCCGGCTGACGTCATCGCCCTTGTCCAGCTGCTGCGTGTTGGGCGCCTCCGCCATCAGGGCCTGCTGCGGACAGCTGTGAGCGTGGGACTGCTCGTCGGTGCCTCGAGCGCCGCGCCTAGCGCCCCGCCGAGGTCGCCGAGGCCCGCGAGGTGGACTCGAGGGGGGCGGTCGTCAACGAAGAGGTGCGGTCGCATCGCCGCAGCGATGCGCTCCACGTACGGGTGGCCGAAGCGCACGCCGAGTCCCCCTCCGATGATCACGGCCTCGACCTCGAGTAGGTTGATCGCCGAGGCGATGCCGGCGCCGAGCGCGCTGACGGCACGGTCGACGAGTTTGTGCGCGAGCTTGTCTCCGGACTCGATCGCGCGCTGCCAGATGCCACTCGTCAAGCGGTCGTGACCGTGCTGGCTCATGATCTCGAACAGATCGGTGGGCATCCCGTGATCGTGCAGCTTCCGCGCGCGGATCTCCATCGCGGCCCGGCCCGCATAAGCCTCCAGGCACCCGCGTCGGCCGCAGGTGCAGCGACGTCCGTTCTGGCGAATCACGGTGTGCCCGATCTCGCCAGCGCCGCCGCGACCGAGCCAGAGCTTGCGCTCGAGGACGATTCCACCGCCGATCCCGGTTCCCCAGAAGACTCCCAACAGCGAGTCGTAGGGCTTGCCGGCTCCGAGCACGAGCTCCGCGTTGGTGGCAACCTCGACGTCGTTGCCGACGACCACGGGCCGTCCAAGCAACGCCTCGAGCTTGGCCGCGAGCGGAAAGGTCCCGTCCCAGCCGGGTAGGTTGCGTGCGCCGCTGACGGTGCCGGCTCGCGCGTCGATCGTCCCGGGCGAGCCGACGCCGATGCCGGCGAGGCGCGCTACCTCGACCGAGGCCGCGACGGCCGCCTGCTGGATGACGCCCGCCATCGCGGTGGCGACGTCGGACGGGCCGCCCGTCGTCGGCGTGGGTATGCGAGCAATCCCGAGGACCGTGTTGGCGTCGTCGACGATGATCGCCTCGATCTTCGTCCCGCCGAGATCGATGCCGCCACGAAGCTCGCCCTGAGCGCTGTTCGCCATCCTACGAGCAGGTTACCCCCCGACGGGCCCGTGTACTTCGAGCAGCAGCGTTACGGGTCCGTCGTTCACGAGCTCCACCTGCATCGTCGCGCCGAACTGCCCGCGCAAGGCCCCCAGCTCGTCGCAGAAGTGTTCGTACAGGGTCCGAGCCAGCGCCGGCTCGGCCGCGGCCGCGAAGCTCGGCCGCGTTCCCCGCTGAGTGTCGCCGTAGAGCGTGAACTGGCTGACGCAGCAGACCTCGCGGTCTCCGAGCGGCTCGTTCATCCTGCCCTCGGCGTCGGCAAAGATCCGCAGCGTTCGGACCCTTGCCGCGAGTCGCGTCGCGCAGGCGATGTCGTCGCTGTGGGTGACGCCGAGCAACACCAGGAGCCCCGGTCCGATCTCGGCAACGCTCGCGCCGGCGACGCTCACGCGAGCACGCGCGACCCGCTGCACGAGCGCCCTCACGCCGCGCGAAGCTCGCTCGCGGCGCGCTCCGGCGTGACGCTGTTGAGATGGACGCCACTACCCAGCTCGAGCCCGGCGAGGCTGCCGACGCGTGGCACGATGTCGATCCGCCAGCAGAAGTGCTCGGCGCCACGCGGGGCGGTGCGGACCCAGAGGTTCAGCGGGGGGATCGCGCCTTGCAGCCGTGCGAGCCGGCCGAGCGCGTCGCCCAGCAGGCCGGCGCCGGTCGGTCCGTCGTCCTCGAAGCGCGGTCGTGGCCGCCGCGGCGCGAGCATCATCTGATAGGGAAGCCAGGACGCGAAGGGCGTGAGCAGCACCGCCTCGTCGTCGACTGCGATGACGCGCTCGCGGCGGCGTACCTCCTCCGCCACCAGGTCGCCGAGCAGGCTGCCGCCCATCGTCCGCGTTGCGTAGGCGCCGAAGCGCTCCCGCTCGCGCGCGATCAGCGCCGGCACGAAGTCGAACGCATAGAGCTGGGCGTGCGTGTGGGCGATCGACGCGCCGCCGCCGTGTCCTTCGTTGACACTCAGATGCACGCAGGCGGCGTTCGCGTGCGCGCGCATCCGCAAACGCCAGGAATCCACGGCGGCGCCCAGTTCCTCGGGCGTGAGCTCGGACAGCGAAGCCACGGCGCGGCTCGAGTTGACGATCACCTCGTGTGCGCCGCTTGCCGGTAGGCGGGTGTAGAGGTCCGGCTTCGCTTCGCCTGCCGGCTCGCTCGCCGCGGCGTCGAGCGCCGGGTAGAGGTTCTCGAACGCACGAACTCGCCAAGCCCCGTCCGAGCCGCGCAGCGCGTAGAGCTCGGGCGGTGTCTGGTCCTCATTGCCCGCCGCGAACGGGTCCGAGCAGGGCGTGTCGTGAAGCGACTCGGTCAGCTCGATCGGTCGCTCCGAGCGCGCTGGCGCAATGATCGTGCGCAGCCCGGTCAGCGGATCGACGCGGAGCTCAGGCACCAAGATAGAGGCGGAGATCGTGCTCCAGCGAGGCTTTCGACAGGTAGGGCCCCGCGTGGGGATAGACCTCTTTTCCCTCGCGGTTATAGAAGTAGGTGACCGGTGCGACGTCGCTCAGCGGCCCG
>JBEKBL010000131.1:0-5840 GCA_050015415.1 Solirubrobacteraceae bacterium | reverse complement strand
TAGACGGGCAGGTCCCCGCCGACCTCGCGCAGCACCGGCAGATCCGAGCAGGCGACCGCGAGCCCGTGATCCATCTCCTCGAGCAGGGGAATCCCGAAACCCTCGCCGAGCGTCGGGAACGCAAAGCAGTCGGCAACGCGCCAAAGTCCCTCGAGCTCGGCGTCCGGGACCGGCTCCACAAACCGAATCCGTCCCTCGACGCCAAGCTCGTTCGCGATCGTGCGCAGCACTGCGGCGTAGGGCTCCGCGTGCCCGACGAGCACGACGACAACGTCCGCATCGAGCTGCGCAGCCGCTCGGACGAGCACCTCCTGGTTCTTATGCGGGCGCTTCGCGGCGACACACAGGACGACACGCACTCCCTCGAGGCGGTAGCGAGTACGGACCTCAGTCTCTGGCACCGGCTCGGCTGCGGTGGCCCGGCCGTAACCGTGGGGCACGACGATGAAGCGTGCAGGGTCGAGCCGGAGTGTCTCGCAGATCTCGTCGCGTGCGGCAGCGGTGCCGCTCAGCAGTACATCAGCGTGGGGCGCCGGCGCCGTGATCACCATGCGCATGCCGAAGGTTGTGACTGCGCCGAATGTGCGCATCCGTAGGAAGGTCACGTCGTGCAGGGTTATTACGGCAGGCATCCGCGGGTAGCGCGGCGCCGTGCTTGCGAGACTGTGGATCAGCTGCGCGCCGGCGCTCCGGGCCGCCCGCGGGAGCAGCAGCTGCTCGGCGAAGACACGTCGCGCGCGTTGGCCGTCCTCGCAGCGCAGCGCACGGATCTGCGCAAAGTCCAGGAATCCGAGCTCCCGAAGGAAGGATGCACCCGAACCGGTCGTCACAATTGTCAGGCGCAGCCTCGGAAACTCGGATGCGAGCGCAGGCGCCAGCCCCCTCAGGTAGGTTTCCGGGCCGCCCGACACGCCCGGCGCAAGGAAGAGCGCGTTAAGGGCGACGTGCTCCGGGACTGGCAAGTGGCAGATGCTACGGTAACCGCCTTCGTGGGCTATTTCGACTGGCACGAGCAGCCGGGGTACTACCGCGACGTGACGCGCCACTTTGCCGCTGACGCGGAGCTGCTCGACATCGGCTGTGGCACCGCATGGCTGGCCGAGCACTTCTCTCGCTATACGGGAATCGAAGGCTCACCTGAAGCAGTGGCGCGCGCCACCGAGGCTCGGCGCAACGTGATCCTCGGAGACGTCGATCGGCCGCTGCCGTTCGCCGACGCCTCGTTCGACGCGGTCGTCGTGAAGGACGTCCTCGAGCACGTCGCCGACCCGGTCGCGCTGGTTGGCGAGGCACATCGGGTACTGCGTCCGGGCGGCTTACTGTTTGCGTCCTCACCCGACGCCCAGCGCTGGGTGTGGGACGACTACACGCATCGTCGACCGTTCACGCGTAGGAGCTTTCGTCTGCTGTTCCACGACCAGGGGTTCGACGTCGAGCACGTCGGCTACGAGTCGGTCACGCCGGGCGTGGGCCTGCTCGCCGGCCGGACGCGGCGCAAGCGACGGCCACAGCTCTTTGCGCTGTTGGCGGGTCTCCCGTTTCACCGTCGAAACGTGTGGCTTCTCGCGCGGCGGCCGTAGTGAGCATGCCACGACGACGTAGAGTCTCGTCGCGATGGCTCGCCTGACCGGCTCTCGCGTCGCTCCTGGCGTCTTTGACGACGCGAAGGCAACTGGCTACTACCAGAACGCACGGGAGGATCTGGTCGCCGCACTCCCACGCCCGCTGGGCCGCGTGCTCGACGTCGGCTGCGGCGCGGGAGCGGTTGGGCGCCTGCTGCGCGCCGAGGGGGCGACTTCGGTGACCGGCATCGAGATCGACGCCGAAGCAGCGTTGCAAGCTCGCGAGGCGCTCGACGAGGTGGGGATTGGGCCCGTCGAGGAAGTCCTGTCGACGCTAACGGGACCGTGGGACACGATCTGCTGCTACGACGTCCTCGAGCATCTGGCCGATCCCGCCAAGGTGCTGGTCGCGCTTCGCGCCGCGGCCGCGCCGGGAGCCCACCTGCACGTGTCGGTGCCAAACGCCCGGCACGTGTCGCTGATCTCCGACCTCGTGCTCCGTGGCACGTTCGGGTATACCGAATGGGGGCACCGAGACTCCACGCACCTGCGCTGGTTCACCCGCCGCGACATCGTTGCGCTGATCGAGGCGACGGGGTGGCGGCATCTCGCGACCTCGCACCCGAGACTTCAGCGGTCGCTTTTGCTCGACTCCGTGACGCGCGGACGCTCAACCGAGTTTCTCGTTGGTCAATGGTACGTGCTCGCCGATTGCCCGAAGTGAGCCCGCGAGTCGTGTTGCTGCGCGGCCTGAGCGTCGCGCCGTGGGACCTCCGTCCACATGAGCTGCTTGCACCCGATTACCGCGTGAGCGTACTCGTCGCGCGCCGCAACCTTTATGACGCCAGCGGGCTCGGATTCGAGCAGCTCAAGATCCGCACGCTCAGTGGCGCGTTCCCGCCTGGCCCGCTCGGTAACCTCGCCACGCGCGCAATTGGCGAGCGCTTCATCGGTCTCGCGACGCATCTGCGAGGCGCCGACATAGTGCACGTCGCCGAACTCGGCAACTGGTACAGCGCCCAAGCGGCCCGCCTCAAGGGTCGTCTCGGCTTCAAGCTGGTAGTCACCGCCTGGGAGACCCTGCCGCTGGGAGACGCCTACCGCAACGTGCGCACCAGGCCCTATGCGCACGAGGTGCTCGCTGCCGCCGATCGCTTCCTCGCCACGACCGAGCGGGCGCGCGACGCGCTGCTGCTCGAAGGGGTCCCGAGCGAGCGGATCGTGGTTTGCCCGCCGGGGGTCGACGTCGAGCGGTTCGCTACGGCACGCGAGGGACGACCGCCGGTCGATGGCAGGCATCTGATCCTCTCCGCCGCGCGGCTCGTTTGGGAGAAGGGTCATCAGGACCTCCTGAGGGCGCTTGCGCTGCTTCGTCTGCGAGGACGCGAGGACGTGCGCGCAGTGATCGTCGGCGCCGGCCCGGAGCAGCAGCGACTGCGCGCCGTGACGGCGGATCTGGGGCTCGCCGACATCGTCGAGATCCGGGCGGTGGTGCCGTATGACGAGATGCCAGCGCTTTACGCGCAAGCATCTTGCCTCGTGCTGGCGAGCCTTCCTGTGCGTTTTTGGGAAGAGCAGTTCGGCATGGTCCTGGCCGAGGCGATGGCTGGCTACCTACCGATCGTCGCGAGCACGAGCGGGGCGATTCCAGAGGTCCTCGGCGCCGCTGGCTCCTACATCGCGCCCGGCGACTGGGTTGGCCTCGCCGACACTCTCGAGCGCGGGCCGCTCACCGGGAGCCCAGGCGCACGCCAGACGGTGGCGCCGGAACGCCTCGAGCGCTTTTCGGTTGCCGCCGCTGCGCGGCGTGTGCGCGCCGTCTACGACGAACTCCGCTGAGGAAGACCGGCGTGAGGCGATGACTGCCGACGTGATCCTCGTCACCTGGCACTCAGGTGGCCGCGTGCTGCGCTGCCTCGAGCGGCTGTCCTCGCAACAGCCGGGCGAGCGCACGTTTGTCGTGGACAACGCATCACGCGACGGCACCGCGGAGGGGGTGCGCGCGCGCTTCCCGCATGTGCACGTGCTCGAACTCGCGGAGAACCGCGGCTTTGGCGCCGCCGTGAACGCCGGTGTCGCCGCCGGCGCCGGTGAGGCGATCGTCCTCGTCAACGACGATGTCGAGGTCGCCAGTGGGTTCGCTGAAGCAATCGTCGCGCCACTGCGCAAGGACGCTCGCTGCGGAATGGTGGCCGCAATGACGATGGTTCCCGGCAGCGAGTTGGTTGACGGCTTCGGGATCGAACTCGATGTCACGCTCGCCGCTTACAACCGCCTACGTCACCGCGGCGAGGACGAGCCGGCGGGGCGACTGGCGATGCCGAGCGGTGGACTCGCCGCCTACCGGCGGGTTGCCTTCGAGCAGGTCGGCGGGTTTGACGAGCGGCTCTTCGCCTACGGCGAGGATGTCGACCTCGGGCTGCGCCTGCGACTTGCCGGCTGGACGGTGAGTGCGGCGCCGACCGCGCGGGGGGTGCACGAAGGCGGCGCCTCGGTCGGTAACCATTCGCCGCTGCAGCGCGAGCTCGCCGGCTTCGCCCGCGGCTTCTTGCTCCGTCGCTACGGGGTACTGCGCAGCCGCGCGGCGCCGCGGGCCCTGTTGGTCGAGGCGCTCGTCGTCGGCTTTGGGCTGGCACGCCACCGCACGGCAACCCCGTTGCTCGCGCGTCAGCGCGGGTGGCGCGCCGGATCGGGCGAGCGCCTCACGGTCCCCGCTGAAGCGATCGACACGACGATCGGCGTCCGCGAGGCTCTGCGGCGTTTGCGATCCTCCTAAGCAGCTTTCGCTCTCGCTTTGAGCTCGGCTGGGTGACCTATCATCCGCGCGTGGATCTTCTCACCGCCGAGCGCCTGCGGGCGATGGCGCCCGGCTCGCACATCGGCGCCGGGCTCACGTCGGCCTAGGCATGTCGACACCGTTCGGTCCCGTTGTCGACGCAGCTGGCTTACGAGCGATCGCGGCAATCCTTGATCGCCCTATTCACGCGGTCGACGTCGGCTGCCGGGACGGCGTTCGGTCGCAATGGCGAGCTCTCGGCCCCTACGGCTCACTGGTCGGCTTTGACACGGACGCCGAAGAGTGCGCGCGCCTGAACGCCGGCGCGATCGCCGAGGAGGAGCACTATGAGCCGATTGCCCTCGCCGCTTCTGGCGGCCAAGCGACGCTCTACCTAACGGCCGATCCGCAGTCAGCGTCGCTCTATCCACCGAACGAGGAAGCTGTGCGACGTCATCCCGAGCTCTGGCGGCATGAACCGCGCGGCACCACCACGGTGGCCACGACAACGCTCGACGCATGGGCCGAACGCGAACAGGGCAAGCCGATCGACGTGCTGAAGGAAGACGTGCAGGGCGCGGAGCTCGACGTCCTGCGCGGCGCTGAGGTCAGCCTCCGGTCGGTGCGGGCGCTCGAACTCGAGGTGGAGTTTGAATCGCTCTACGTCGGGCAGCCGCTGTTCGGTGATGTCGATAATTTTCTGCGCGAGCGAGGATTCAGCCTCTGGCGCCTGCGCGATGTCACCCATTGCGGCCTGACCAAGTCACGCCGCGACGAGGCCTCGTTCATCGCCGGCAGTCGGGTCGAAACGACGCGCGTGGGCGGCCAGATCGCGTGGGCAAACGCTGTCTACGTCCGCAGCGAGCTCGGCGATCCAGGCGTGCACCAGGACTGGGAGACGAGCGCGCGTGATGCCTGTGTGGCGGCGATGTTCGATCTGCCCGAACTCGTCGAGCTGGCCCTCGAGCGCGCCGTGGCCGGCGCGCCGTCGGAGCCGCGGCGCACGCTTGCAGCACAGCTGACGCTCGCGCGGCGGCGAGCCAACCGCAGGCGCCTGCACGGCCTGTTCTGGGATGCGCCCCGCCATGCGCGCGGCTTCGTGGGCGCTCGCCTGCGTCGGGGAAATGTCATCCCGAACGATCGCTGAGGATTCGCTGGTAGATCTCCAGGTGCCGCTCGGCGACGGCTCCCGGCGTCAGATGTTGGCGCCAATAGTCGTGGCCCGCGGTACCGAGCGCGCGCGCTCGCGCGGGATCGTCGAGCAGCGACCCGATCGCTGAGGCGAACGCCTCAGGATCGGGATCGGCGACCATCCCACCGCCCGAGATGCTCACGAGCTCGCTGAGTACCGGGATGTCGGCGACTACGACCGGCACGGACTGACTCCACGCCTCGGCTACCACGAGTCCAAAGGATTCGCTGAAGGACGGCAGGCAGAGCACGTCGGCGCAAGCCAGCCAGCGAGCCCGATCGGCATCGGAGACCCGCCCGACGTCGTGGAT
>JBEKBL010000130.1:0-5855 GCA_050015415.1 Solirubrobacteraceae bacterium | reverse complement strand
CTACTTCGCCACCGGCCCCGCCGAGCAGAAGGCGATCAACCTCCGCGGCAACCCCCACGTCATTCTGACCACTGGCTGCAACCAGTGGGATACAGGCCTCGACGTCGTGGTCGAGGGCGACGCTGTGCAACTCACCGAGGATGTTCCGCTCCTACGTCTTGCCACCGCGTGGGGCACGAAATGGGACGGGCGATGGAGGTACGAGGTGCGCGACGGTGCCTTCCACGCCGAGGGTGGCGCTGTCGCACCAGTGTTCTCAGTTGCACCCGTCAAGATCCTGGCGTTCGCGAAAGGGACCTTCAGCCACACCCGGCACCAGTTCTGAGTCGCCGCTGAAGGCCTGCGCCTGCTCGTCGCGGGACGCGATACCTGCACCCCGTGGGGTGCTGGCGCCTCCTCAGATTTTGCGCCAGCGTGCCGTCCTACGTGCTTGTCACGCCCACCCTTGATATATACCCATATCGGTATATGATGCTGGTAGGTGGCACGGTCAGCAACTACAGCCGACGCGTTCAACGCGATCGCCGAGCTTCGACGGCGAGAGATTCTCGATCTCCTCGTTGACGGTGAGCGGCCGGTCGGCGAGCTCGTCGCGCTGCTCGGGCTCAGTCAGCCGCAGGTTTCAAAGCACCTGCGGGTGCTCCGAGAGGTCGGTGTGGTTGACGTCCGCCCGGAGGGCCGAGAGCGGTTCTATCGACTGAACGGGCCGACGCTAAAACCGATCCATGACTGGGTCATGCGCTACGAGCGCGCCTGGACCGATCGGTTCGAGGCGCTGGATGTCGTGTTGGAAGACCTCAAACAGAAGGAGAAACCTGATGACGGCAGCAACGAGTAAGCGAACAGTGAAGGTGACGCTCCCGAGCGATGAGGAGATCTTGATCGAGCGTGATTTCGACGCGCCCAAGAATTTGGTCTACACCGCCTACACCACGCCTGAGCTGGTAAAGCGGTGGTGGTCCGGACAGCGCGGCGAGGTGACCGAGTGCGAGATCGACCTGCGCGTCGGCGGCCGGTGGCGCTACGTGATGATCGCCCACGGCCAGTTCGAGGTCGCCTTCCACGGCGAATACCGCGAGATCGTCGCGAACGAGCGGATCGTCTCAACCCAGATCTATGAAGGAGCGCCTGACGCGCCGGGCATCGCAACCACCACGTTCGACGAGGCGAACGGACGCACGACGCTCGCGATCCTCGTGCGGCACAACAGCCGGGCGAACCGCGACGCTCACCTCAACTCCGGGATGGAAGCCGGGACGAACGAGTCGCTCGACCTCCTCGAGCAGGTCGCATTGTCCTTGCAATAGACAGCGCGACGCGGCCTCACTGGACCTCCGCCAGCACCTCCCACACCGAGTCAGGCTAAACCGATCGCAGGCTGTCGCTTGTCGCGGAGCTCGTAGCGTAAGGGGACACTCAAGATGCGCTTGAGTGTCCCCCTTACAAAACGGAGCTAGTCGGCGTCGATGTAGTGGACTTCGTATTCACCGTTGCTCAGCTTCACAACGCGGTTGACGATCCCGCCAGGGTAGACCGCCAAAGCTGCTCCGCGCGCGAAAGGTGGCGGGTCGGCCTTCGCGCGCCCACCGCGGCGGCGAACACAGCCATGCGCGGCGGGCCACCTGAGGCAGACCCCTGCCTGCGCCCGGAACCTGCGTCAGCGTGCCGCGCAATGCTCCTAGCGTCACCCGCCACCGTGTGGGTAGCGGATGTTCGGTGGTTGGCTTCGCTATTCGAGTGCTGGGCGCGCAGCGCGCTGAGCACTGCTGCTTCGCGCGGCCCGCCAGACTGCGCGTGGCTTGCGAAATATGCGGGGTCATGGCTGCCCACGAGGACAGCGAATCGACGTGCGGACATCTTCAGCTCCTTAGGTTTCTGAGTGATTGCTGCGACCGCTAAGTCGCGCAGGCGTCACCCGACGCGTGAACGCGTGCCCACCAACGCCGGTGGACCCGGTGGCGCGCGGCCGGGCTGCTGGCGACGCGGCTCATTCCCGGTGGCGAGCGGCTATCGACCGCCGCGCCCCGAGATCACTAGTCCTGCGGTCGCGGCGGTCCGCGAGCAAACGAGTTCAGAGCCGCACGCCGGGGCCGGACGTCCCCGTGCCGTGGCCAGATCCTCCGCGCGCCGCGCAGCCGAACGCCGATGCGCAACGCGATCGTGCGCACCCTCCTGCGACGACCGCGCGCTCGCCTTCCTTCGGAGACGGGCGCTGCCTGAGCAGGCAGTGGACCGATGACCCGGCTGTGTGCAGCAGACGCCTGCGCTGGTGCGAGCCCCGAGCTACCGAGCAGCGCCCCCACGAGCATCACGGCGAATATGCGCTTACGGGGGACCATCACGCCTCACGTCTGTCGAATTGGAAACTGCTTCCGCTACAGCGTCGCGCGATGCAGTGCCCGGAATCTAAGCGGCGCACGAGACTTCCCTGAGAGACCGCCCAGCTGCCCGGCCAGCGCGCGCGCAGCGGGCGCCGCAGCACGTGAAGGTGGTGTCCGGCTCCCTCTGCAAGCCGCTCGATAACCCAGCCGCTGTCTCGTGGTCTCCGGCGGAACGCTAACTGCGGTAGGTCACCGCAGCGTCGAGACGATGACGCGCACGGGCGAGGCTTCTGACCGTCTCGCTCTTGAGCGCGTCGAGATGGGTCGCCGCGGCGAGGAAAACTTGCGCTGCCGTCAGCGCGTCTCCAAGCGCGTCGTGCTGTCTGTCCGCGGGCAGTCCGAGCGCGTACGCGAGCTCAGCAAGGGGGCGCTTCGGTGGCACCGCGCCATCGCGCTCGCACAACCAGAGGCGCCCGATCACCTCGCTGTCGACGATCGGACCACTCAGTCGTAGGCGCTGGCGTCTGAGGGCGACACCGAGAAACGCGCGCTCGACCTCCGCGACGTGAGCGACCAGTACTCGCCCGGCCATCGCGGCGAGTAGCGGGTCGATCGCCGCGTCCAGCTCTGGTGCATCGACGAGGTCGTCTGGGCGGATTCCGTGAATCAGGATCGACGATTCGCTCAGCGGCTCCGACGGACGCACAAGTCCCGACACCGCATCGGCGAGCTGGATCCGACCGTGCTCGATCGGGGTCGCGCCGAACGAGACGATCTCGTTGCGCCGCGGATCGAGGCCGCTCAGCTCGAGGTCGACGACGCACCAGCGCGCGCTGAGCCACGATGTCCCTGGCGCCGGCTTCGCCGCTGCCAGGTATGCCGCGGCACCGGGCCGCAATTTGCGCCGCGGCGGCCGAATCACCGCAAGCCGATGGAGAGCTCGTTTGCGATCCGGTTCTGGACCGAAGCGATCGCCCTGAACGCCTCCTTCAGGTGGCTGCGCGTCAGCTCACTCAACGCCTTGGGGTCAACATGATTGTCGGGCGTGATACCGGCCTGCAGCTGCCTGATCTGGTGAGCCATCCGCAGCTCGCTGATCAGGTCGAAGGCGTCCTCAAGCGTCTGTGCGTCGGAGCGCGAGAGGGTTTCCGCGTCGGCGGCCGCGTGCAGGCGCTCGCGCGTAGAGGCACTCGTCACGCCGGCGGCTACTCCAGCCCAGCGCGCGAGATCCACGATCGGCACGAGACCGCCGTGCTTCAAATCGAGCTGTCCGCGGTGTTCGCCCGAGTGCTCCACGACGAGGCCGCGGAGAAAGCCGGTCGGAGGGCGATATGAGAGGGCAAAGCGGCCGAGCAGACGCAGCAGGAGGTCGTTGCGTGTCGCCGACCTAAACGTGTCTGCGACCGGGGTTCCCATGTGGATACCCCAAACCGGCCTGCTGTCGATGAACAGCGAGACGAGGATCAACGCCTGCTCCTGCGTAGGATCGGCGAGCCAGCTCGACGCGGCCCGCTGCCAGGACGCGCGCGAACGCACGACACGTGCGTCGGCGGCGGTCACCCCGTGCAGGTCCCCGCGAAAGCCGCAGGCGTCCAGTCCGGCCACGACCTCTGCGCCGACGCTCTGCAACAGCGCGTCCCTAGCGGGATCCTCGCTGTCGTCGAATACGACGAGTGCGCTATCGATGTCCGATCCGGGCGCCGACTCGCGACGCGCCTGGCTGCCAAGCGCGAGCCACGCGAACGATGGGCCGGTCGCGTCATGCTGGGCGATTGCGAGCTCAAGCAGACGGCGCGTCAGGGCATCGAGCACGACTGTGCAGATCGCAGCGATGTTCGCAGCGACGACCCTTGCCTCATGGAGCGCGATCAAGGTCGGGTGCAGCCCGGCCGCGGCGGCGACGAGCTCGGGAACCGTCTGCGCGCGTCCGATCGCGCGGCGCAGGTAGAACGACGAGTGCGTGTCGACGGCGACGAGGTCGGCGTCGCTCAGGACGCCAAGGACCGTTCCCGTAGCGGAGACGACTGGGCAGTGCCGTAAACCGCGGTCCAGCATGTCGAGCAGTACGTCGCCCGCGAGGCGGTCGGGTTGGGCGCTATAAACGGGCGTGGTCATCGCCGTCGTCACGGGGGCGTCGCCTGTCACGCCGTCGGCCACGACGCGGGTGCGCAGATCATGGTCCGTGAGGATTCCGAGCGAGCCTCCGCCGAGGTCGATGACGACCGACGTTTCCGCTGCGTCGGTCATCAGCTGCGCCGCGTGGCGAATCGAGGTGGTCGGAGCACATACGACGGGCGTTCCGCGCACCAGCGACCCGACCGGTTGGTGCGCCGCGTCGAGGGCCGGCGAAGGCGGCGGTCCACCGACCGCTTCGGTTGGCCAGTGAAGCAGCGAGCGAGCGACGAAGCGCATTCCCTCCGGGCGAGCGAGCAGCTCGCGGGCGACCGCGGACGGGATTCGGTAGCACAGCGTGTCCTCGGCGGCCCGTGCGCCAAACCCGGTCGGCAGCCCGGAGAGCATCGATGCGTGACCGAACAGCTCGCCACTCTCGAGTCGGTCGAGCACGCGCTCGTCGAGCACGATCTCGACGCTCCCGCTGCGCACCACCCGGAGGTGCTCGACTGGTCCGGCACCCTGGGAGAAGATTGTCGTCCCGGCAATGTGGAACTCGACATCGATCGAGCGCGCAACGCGCGCCAGTTCGGATCGGTCAACGACATCGAACGGCGCGTGCGCCGCGAGGAAGTCCGCGACGTCGGCGAGGGCCGGGACGCTAGCCATTTCGGGAACGAACGTAGCGCCAACAAAACATTGCGTCGCTGAGGCTACTCGGCACCGCGCGATGTGCAGGGCGGGTTGTAAGCGATCAGTCGCCCAGCGCGCGCCAGGGGGCGAGCGCGTTACCAGCCAAGCCCTCTGTCGGACTCGAACCGATGGCCCTTCCTTACCATGAAACTTTGGGGCCATCACGCGCCCCTACGTAAGCCCATTATTGCCTGCAACGTCGGGCTTTTCGCGGCTCGACAACGTCGGCGCAAATGGGCGCAGATACGCCCTCGGAGTGACTCCAAATGGCTACCGCATCCGTGCGCCTGGGGAGGCGAGCGCGCTCGCTACCATGCGAAGGGGGTCACGAGGTGGGGCGCCGGGGTCGTGACCGCTTTGTCTGGTCAAAGGAGTCACCGCGGCGAATTTGGCAAGCGCCGGTGAATGAATCGGCCTGCCCTGTCGATACCAGCTTGTATGAATGTGATCGGCGCCGATCAAGGCCCAGCATGGGCATTAGTCGTGTTCTGGGTGGTGATGGAGATTGTGTTTATCGGCCTCTTCCCAGTCATGCGCCGGCGCTGGCACAAGGCGCTGGCCGGACCATCGCGACAGCCCGCCACCCGATATCGCGCGGGTATGCATTTCTCAACCCTTTGGGTCGTGCTTGTCGCCGTGAGACTCCTAACACAGTCGTACTAATCCAGCACGCGGGCATGAGTGAAGGTTTCGGCGAGCACCGCCGAGGCTAGCCGTGGTGCTGCGCGT
>JBEKBL010000129.1:0-5867 GCA_050015415.1 Solirubrobacteraceae bacterium | reverse complement strand
GCGCCGCCGCTGCCGCCGCCCGGCGTTCCCGGCTGCGCCGGGTTGGCGCCCGTGCCGATCGCCCGGTTGTCCAAGAAACGACTGTTCAGCACGGTCCAGGACACGCCAATGCTGCTGAGCGCGCCGCCATTGCTGCACGCATTTCGCTTGAAGCGGCTGTCGACGACGTACACAGGAAGGCCGTCGTACTGCGACAGGGCCCGCACGGCTCCCCCTCCGATGTCCGGCCCATCACGATCGCAGCGGTTGGCGGAGAACGTGTCGTTGACTAGGCGCAGTTGACCGCCACGGTCGAAGATCGCCCCGCCGCCGCCACCATCGAAGGTCTCGCCGGTCGAGTTGCCGTCCTCAAACTTCAGGTTCTGGACCACAAGCTCGGGGGACGCCTGATCCTGGCAGTGCGGCGTGGTCCACACCTGCGCCGGATCGCACGTGTCCATATAGAGGATCCGTCGGCGGCCCTCGCCGCTGAGCGTCACCAGCCCGCCTCCGTCGAGCACGACACGCGAACGGGTGTTCATCACCTTGGCGGTCGCGCCCATCCTGATCGTGACCGGAGCCGACCCGCACGAGAACCGAATGATTCCGCCGGCGCGCACCGCTGCGACCACCGCCGCAGAGGTACAGCTGGCCGCGGTACCGCGCCCCACGACATCGCTCGGATGCGATGTGTCCACCGCCCCTGCGTCGAGCGGAACCGGTACCGGTGCGGGAACGGACAGCGCCCCGTGCGGTGCGTCTCGCGTAGCCGCGCATGCCGGCGCCGCGACGCCGGCAACGATCAGCGCAGCACAGAAGCACGGGCAGAGAAACGGCGTTCGTCGTCGCATCGCCACAGCGTAGGTCGTGCGGGCGCGCACGCGCCGACACTCAACACGTAGCGGCCGAATGATCGACGACGATGGCTCGGGCCTGCCGAGCGTCGGGCAGCCAAGGACACCGAGCGAAGCTTCGCCCGTACTCGCCCCGCGACCGGGAGCGCCGCGCGCGAGCATCGAGCCCCTCCGTTGGAAGCAGTGCCACAATGTCGGGGCATTCATGCGCAGCGACGCCACGCTTACTGACGCGGGAATCATTGCTCGAACGGGCGCGAGTGCACGACCGCCGACGCACGTTATGGTGCTGTTCGAGTCAACTCCAAGCGGGGTCGCCGCGCTTCAAGAGGCGGCTGAACTGGCCGACGAGGACGCCGACCTGTCGGTCGTCACACTCGCACCACAGGGCGTCGATTCGCGATGCTGCTCTCGCGGACCATCTGCCGAGGTCGTCAACTGCGTAGTCCGCGACGCGGCCGAGGAGGCCCTCGGCGAGGCGCGGCGGATCCTCGGCGATACAGGTAAGCGGACGACATTCAAGAGTCTCGTCGGCAATCGCGAGCCGCCGCTAACAAAATGGGCCGCGGCGAACGCATTCGATCTGATCGTTCTGCCCGCACGCCGGCTGTCGATTGGCGGGCATCCCCTCGCGCGCAAGTTGCGGCGCGCGACAACAGCCGAGGTCCGGCTCATCGGGCGAGCCAATCGGCCAGTGGGCAAGCGCTAAACGCCCACGGATCCGAGCTCAGGGCTGATCGTGAGTCCGGGCCAGCCTTAGGGCTCGCGGTGTTGCGCGGCGCTCCGAGCCAGTTCGATGGCGCCGAGGACCCCGGCGCGGTCGCCCAAGATCGGGGGCACTACGTAGCGGTCGGTCGCGCGCGGCTGCGTCAGCTCCGGTGCGTCGAAGTAGCCCGACAGCAGCTCGCGCAGCCGGCGCCTCACGAGCGGAAGTAGGGAGGATTGCTTCGGGACGCCGCCGCCGATGATGATTCGCTGCGGCGACAGCGTGCAGATCACGTTCATCAGCCCGAGGCCGAGGTACTCGCTTTCGAGCTGCCAGACCTCGGCTCTGTCCGCTAGCTCTTCGCCGGGGCGACCCCAGCGCTGGCGTATTGCCTCACCGGAGGCGAGGCCTTCGAAGCAGTCTCCGTGATAGGGACACGCTCCGTCGAAGGGATCTCGTACACGGTCGTGCGGAATTCGCATATGTCCGATTTCTGGGTGGAGCAGTCCATGGAGGACTTCGCCGTTGACCATCGCTCCGCCACCGATGCCGGTGCCGACCGTGATGTAGCAGAACGTCTCGAGGCCGACCGCCGCACCCCATCGCAATTCAGCAAGGGCGGCGGCGTTGACATCTGTGTCGAACGCCACCGGGAGGCCGAGTGCGCTGCGCAGTGCTGCGGGGACGTTGGTTCGCGCCCAGCCCGGCTTTGGCGTGGTCGTGATCTGTCCCCAAGTTGGCGATGCGGGGTGGACGTCAATTGGGCCGAACGAGCCGACGCCCACGCCGCCGAGGCCTCTGCCATTGTCGAAGAACTGGGCGGCGAGCGCGATCGTTTCTTCGGGCGTGGTTGTGGGGAACGTCTCTGTCTCGAGCAACTCGCCGTGACCGTCGCCGACGCCGCAGACCCATTTGGTGCCTCCGGCTTCGATTCCTCCGTAGATCACGAGACCGGTACCTGAGCGCAGCGCTCGCCGATTATCAGCTCCGCGGCCAGCACGGCAGGAGTGATCGTGATCATGTCGCGGGGATCGTCGCAGCCTTCACGATGGCCCTGCTAGCCGGTTTGTTCGAAGCAGTGGAAGCACGATCCCGTCGAGGACTGAACCTTAAGCTTGACGCTTGATTGATCCCAGAAATGGCACACTCCCGGCTGTGCGCAACGACTTCGGAATCTGAGCGCCCACCCTCTGATCCTGGAAGGATTTCCGTGTCCGACAGTCCTAACGCCGTTGTTGGAGAGATGAATGAGGAGACCGGGGGTAGCTGCCCGGTCACGAATGGACGCGCCCCGTACCCGACACAGGGCGGGGGGAACCGAGGCTGGTGGCCGAACCGGCTCAACCTGAAGATCCTCGCCAAGAACCCAGGCGTGGCGAACCCGCTCGGCGATACGTTCAACTACGCCGAGGCGTTCAAGACGCTCGACCTCGCAGCCGTGAAGACGGACATCGAAGGCGTCTTGACGACCTCGCAGGACTGGTGGCCGGCCGACTACGGCCATTACGGCCCGCTGATGATCCGGATGGCATGGCACAGCGCCGGCACGTACCGCATCAGCGACGGCCGCGGCGGTGCCGGCGCCGGCCAGCAGCGCTTCGCGCCGCTCAACAGCTGGCCGGACAACGGCAACCTCGACAAGGCTCGTCGGCTGCTGTGGCCGGTCAAGCGGAAGTACGGCCAGAGCCTTTCGTGGGCGGACCTGATGATCCTTGCCGGCAACGTCGCCCTGGAGTCGATGGGATTCAGGACCTTCGGCTACGCCGGCGGTCGCGAGGATGTCTGGGAGCCCGACGAGGACGTCTACTGGGGCCCCGAGACCACGTGGCTGGGCGACGAGCGCTATACCGGCGACCGCGAGCTCGAAAACCCCCTGGCAGCCGTCCAGATGGGCCTCATCTACGTGAACCCCGAGGGCCCGAACGGCAACCCGGATCCGCTCGCCGCGGCCAGGGACATCCGCGAGACGTTCAGCCGCATGGCGATGGACGACGAGGAGACGGTCGCATTGATTGCCGGCGGACACGCCTTTGGCAAGACCCACGGTGCCGCCGACCCGGAACCCTACGTCGGCCCCGAGCCCGAGGGCGCTCCGCTCGAGGAGCAGGGCCTCGGCTGGAGAAGCGCATACCGCAGCGGCAAGGGCGCAGACGCGATCACCAGCGGGCTCGAGGGTGCATGGACGCCGACCCCGGTGAGCTGGGACAACAGCTTTCTCGAGACCCTGTTCGGTCACGAGTGGGAGCTTGTAAAAAGCCCCGCCGGCGCCTCGCAGTGGAAGCCGACGGACGGCTCTGGGGTGGGCACCGTCCCAGATGCCCATGACCCTTCGCTGACGCACGCCCCGACGATGTTGACGACCGACCTCGCGCTCCGCCTCGACCCGGTCTACGAGCCGATCTCGCGGCGCTTTCTCGAACACCCGGACGAGTTCGCGGACGCCTTTGCGCGAGCGTGGTTCAAGCTGACCCACCGCGACATGGGACCGATCGCGCGCTACCTGGGGCCGGAGGTCCCGGCGGAGAGGCTGCTTTGGCAGGACCCCGTGCCCGAGGTGGCGCACGAGCTGATCGGGACCGATGAGCTCGCCACGCTCAAGCGCCAGATCCTCGATTCGAAGCTGTCGGTTTCCCAGCTGGTCTCCACCGCATGGGCGTCGGCGTCGACGTTCCGTGGCAGCGATAAGCGCGGCGGCGCAAACGGGGCACGGATCCGTCTTGAGCCGCAGAACGGCTGGGAGGTCAACAACCCCGACGAGCTGGCGAGCGTTCTGCGCACGTTGGAAGGGATCCAGGAGGACTTCAACAGCTCCCGAGCCGGGGGGAAGCAGGTCTCGCTCGCCGACCTGATCGTGCTCGGCGGGTGCGCAGCCGTCGAGCTAGCCGCTAAGAACGGCGGCCACGACGTCGAGGTCCCGTTCACGCCGGGACGCACCGACGCGCTGGCGGAGCAGACCGACGTTGAGTCCTTCGCGGTGCTCGAGCCGACCGCGGACGGGTTCCGCAACTACCTCGGCGCCGCTCACCGACTACCGGCCGAGTACCGCCTGATCGACCGCGCGAACCTGCTGACCCTGAGCGCCCCCCAGATGACGGTGCTCGTGGGTGGCCTGCGAGTACTGGGCGCGAACGCCAAACATTCCCCGCTGGGAGTCTTCACCGCGACCCCCGAGTCGCTTACCAACGACTTCTTCGTGAACCTGCTCGACGCGGGCACGACGTGGAAGGCGACATCGGAGAGCGCCGAGACCTTTGAGGGCCGCGACCTCGCCACGGGCGAGCTCAAATGGACCGCCAGTCGCGTCGACCTCGTCTTCGGCTCGAACTCCGAGCTTCGCGCGCTCGCCGAGGTCTACGCGAGCGATGACGCGCGGGAGAAGTTCGTCCACGACTTCGTCGCCGCGTGGGACAAGGTGATGAACCTCGACCGGTTCGACATGGCCTGATCTCGACGTGCACGGAGCATCGCCGTCACAGCCTTTGCGTTCTTATGCATGAGCATGCCGGCGTGCGAACGTTCCAATGCCGACCGCGACGAGCAGCAGCCCGCACTGGAACAGAAACTGATAGTAAGTGGCAAGCTCGATCGACGCGATCGCGTTGAGTCCGACGCCGATAGTCAGCACACCGACGAGGGTGCCGACGATGTGAAACTGGCCGTTGCTCGAGGTCTATGACCGTAACCGCCATTCCGTCAGACGCGAGTCGCCGCGCGACTGCCGTCTGATTCCCCGCGCACCACCAGCAAACCTAACCCGACAGCACGCCCCGGAGGCTCTTACCGGCGACCAGCACCCCGACGATCAGAGCGATGCCGTCGATGACGGGAGAGAGCCAATAGGGGGCTCCGAGCAGGGTGAGTCCGGAGAAGTTGACGGCGAGCACAAAGATCGCCAGCACGGTTCCCCAGACGTTGAAGAATCCGGGGCGGATACTCGTAGCCCCGAGGAAAACAGCGGCGAAAGCGGGCAGCAGGAACTCCGGGCCCGTTGAAGGATCGGCGCCACCCACCTGACCGAGGTCGAGCAGACCGCCGACTGCGGATAGCAGCCCGGCGAGCATAAACGCGACGACCTTGATCCTCGTCACATGAATCCCGCCGAGTCGTGCCACCTGCTCGTTTCCGCCGATCGCGTACATCTTGCGACCGAGCGGCAGGCGCGCCAATAGGTAGTACACCAGCAGCACGATGATGAGCGTCAACCAGACCGAGGTGTCGATACCCAGGAACGACGTGAGGGAGATCTGGGCGATCACCCGTGGGATCCCCGCGTACAGGACCTGTCCTCCGGACAGACCGAGGCTGATGCCGCTGATCGACAGGCCGAC
>JBEKBL010000128.1:0-5879 GCA_050015415.1 Solirubrobacteraceae bacterium | reverse complement strand
CGGTCAGGCCGCGCCCGATCACCCGGGCCGCCTCGAGTCCGTATGGCTAACCTCAGCGATGGTTGCTCCGCCCTTGGGGGTGGGGTGGTTCACAGGAGGGGAGCGTTTTCGTGGCTGGCATTCGCATCACGGCGGTTCTTGGAGCAGGTGCGCTTGGTGCAGCCATGGCGGCTCGGCTCGGGGAAACGAGCCACGAGGTTCGGTTGTGGAATCGCACGCCGGAGCGGGCTCGCGCGGCCGCGGCGCAGGCAAGCGGCGTCACGGCGGTCGATACCGCTCTCGAGGCGGTCAGCGACGCGTCGGCTGTGATCACGGTGCTCCGCGACGGAGACGCCGTCGCGGAGGTCATGGCCGACGCGATCGCCGGAGTCGACAACGGTGCGGTGTGGATACAGGCGAGCACGGTCGGCCCACACAGCGCCCGTGCTCTGGCAGACCTCGCTCGGGACAGCGGCATCGCATATCTCGACGCGCCGGTCTCCGGCAGTACAACGCCGGCTCGCGAGGGAAAGCTGGTCTGGCTGGTCGCCGGCGAGGATGCCGCGCTGGCCCGCGCACGTTCTGTGCTTGACGCTCTCGGGTCCTCGGTGCTGCATGTCGGGACCGGAGTAGAGGGCAGTTCCCTGAAACTTGCTGTTAATGCTTGGATGACCGCGGCAACCGTCGCAATGAGCGACGTGCTCGCACTCTGTGACGCGCTCGGGATCGATCATGCGACGTTCGTGACGGCGCTTGAGGCAGGCCCGCTGGCTATGCCCTATGCGCTGGGGAAGATCACGTTGATGGACGCCGGCGCATACCCGGCGGGATTCGCCGTGCAGCTCGCGTTGAAGGACATCGATCTGGCGGCTGAGCTCGCCACGCCGAGTCCCCTGCTCGGGGTCGTCCACGATCGTCTTGAGCATGCGGTCGCCGCTGGACACGGCGGCGATGATCTCGCCGCAGTCGACTACCTCCGTAAGCGCGCCTGAGCTCTGGTCCGCTAGCTCTGAACGACTTGCCGCGGGCGGTGGGCGAGATAAAGGGCCGTGACATGCGCGCTGATATCCAGCCGGAGCTTTGGGTGAAGGATGGACCGGCGGCGGTCGAGTTTTACGAGCGCGCATTTGGCGCGGTTGTCGAACATCGCGTTGACGGGCCGGGCGATGACGACATCGTCGCTCAGCTCTCGGTCGCCGGCGCGCGGTTTTGGGTCTCCAGCGCGTCGGCGGAGATGGGCCGCTTCAGCCCCGACGCGATTGCCGGCGCGACGGGGCGAACGCTGCTGGTCGTGGACGATCCCAAGTCGCTGATGGTCGCTGCGCTCGCCGCCGGCGCCACGCAGACGAGTCCGGTCGCCAGCGAGCATGGCTGGCTTCTGGGCCGGCTCGTCGATCCGTCAGGCCACGAGTGGGAAGTCGGACGACCGCTCGGCGCGTGGCCGCCGGCGTAAACGGCGCTAGGCTCACGGCCGGCGACGAAAGGACAGGGGAATGGCCAGACGACGAGGCTCGCTGTCAAGCGCTCTCTACCAGGCGGCCCGGCTCTCGAGCGATCTGGATTCGCTCGCATCCGGCAACCCGCGACGCATCGCGAAGCGGGCGAAGAACGTCGCGCTCGGTCGCACGCTCGCGCGCGCCGGAGTGTGGCGGATGCTCTGGAAATGAGCGTTTGAGCGCTGCGGGCAGCGCCGGACCCTGGTGATGGGTAGCGAGGTCGCGACTCGCCGGGCCGTCATGCCCCGGGGAACCGAGCGGTTTCTGGATTCGCGTTCGCTGTCGTCGGACCATCGCCAGCTCGCCCAGCTGATCGCCCCGGGACTGTCGGTGCTCGACGTCGGCTGTGGCTCGGGCGCCATCACGCGAGGGATCGCCGAGGCCGTGGGACCTGCCGGATCTGCGGTTGGCGTCGACGTCAGCGAGGCGCTGCTCGAGCAGGCCGTCGTAAGTCACGGAGGCCGGGCGAACCTGTCATTCGAGCTTGCGGACGTGCTCCGCCTCGAGTATCACGAAGCCTTCGACCTCGTCACGACGGCGCGCATGCTGCAGTGGCTCGCCGATCCAGCTGCGGCCCTCGCGAGCATGGTCGCCGCGGTCAAGCCCGGAGGCAAGATCGTGGTTCTCGATTACAGCCACACGAAGGCTCGTTGGAAGCCCGAGCCACCGGCAGAATTCACGCGCTTCTACGAAGCGTTCCTGCGCTGGCGTGCGGACGCCGGAATGGACAACGAGCTCGCCGACAAGCTCGGCACGATGCTGCGCGAGGCCGGCATGCGCGATGTCGAGGTGACCGACGAAGCCGAGCTGACCAGCCGCGGCGACGCGGACTTCGAGCGGCGGATGGCGCTTTGGCCGGGCGTGATAGCGACCCGCGGTCACCAGATCGTCGCTGACGGCATGCTCGCCGAGCATGAGCGCGCGGCGGCTGGGGATGCTTTTGCGCGCTGGCTCGCCACGGACGCTCAGTCGCAGTCGCTCTACCTGCTGGCAGCGACCGCGACCAAGCCCCCGCAGCTGCACCCTCCGAGGTGAGCACTGTGGATCTCGCCCGCGGGAATGTAATGCGAGGCGCAATGCGCATTGCTATACTCACGTTGTGCAGCTGGTTGTCCGTGTCCCCGATGAGATGGCTTCGGCGGTTGATCATCTGGTGAGCCACGGCGTGTTCGATTCTCGTTCCGATGTCGTCCGGGCCGGCCTCGAGGCTGTCTTGGAGCGCGAACGCCGCGCCGCGGTCGGCCGCGCGATCGTCGCCGGCTACGAGCTTGTGCCTCAGATTGGCGATGACCTCGAATCGTCGGATGCTGCGACCGCGGCGATGATCGCTGAGGAGCCCTGGTGAGCAGCCCGCGCCAGGGTGAGGTGTGGTGGGCCGAGGCCGAGGACAAGCGGCGCCCAGTGCTCGTCGTCACGCGAAGCGACGCGTGCCCGGTGCTGGCTCGTCTGGTCGTCGCTCCCGTGACCCGAACGGTTCGCGGCATACCGACGGAGATCGCGCTTGGCGAGGACGTGGGTCTCCCGGCCGAGTGTGCGGCGTCGTTCGACAATCTGCAGCCGGTGAACCAGAAGCTGCTCACCGCGCGGCTCGGACGCCTCAACGACGAACGCGCGCACGAACTCTGCCGCGCGCTGGCTGCGCTCGGCGACTGCTGAAGGCGCTACGGCGCGCTGATGCTCTGCGTGCCCGCCCCGGAAACGAGAACCTCGGCGTGCTGGTCGAGCGTGATCACGTGGTTGATCAGCGTCTCCTCGGAGACCGCGCGCGGCGTCGGCGAGACGAAGCGGTAGACGATGAGGTCGTGGATGTCGAGGCTCGCCGCGAGGTGGAAGCCAGGGGCCGGCGACACGCTGGCGTCGGGGCGCAGCGGAAAGAAGCCGATCTCGTCGATCTCGCGCACGCGAGCACTCTGGCCGGCGACAAGGTTGTGAAGCGGCGGCAGGTAGTACTCGAGCGGCGCTGAGCCGAGCTCCTCGATCGTGATCACACGCGCCAGCGGATAGCCGGCCTCGGACGGCCCGTAGCCGGTCGCGCCGGCGAGCGTGTTCGGTGCGGATCGCAGCGCCTTCGCGACACCGCGCCAGTCGCTTCGCTGCAGGCGGATGTTGAAGTTCACGTCGATCGTCACCGCAAGGAACGCGAGCGCGATCACGGCTGCCAGCGCCATGCCGGTGCGACCCGTGGCTGGTGCCGCGACGCATACGCCAATCAGGGCGCTGAGCGGAACCATCGCCGCGACGACGTTGCGTGGTGCGAGGTAGTCGGCGCCGCCGACGGCCATGGCGAGCGGGATCAGCACGCCGCAGGCGACGATGACGAGCGCCAGCAGCGCCCCTCGACGCCCGTCCTGAGCGAGGCCACGCCACAGCCCGAGCGCGATGCCCGAAACGATCAGCAGCGCAATCACCAGCTCGATCGTGCGTCCGAGCGGCGCACCCGAGTAGCCCGTCAGGTAGTACTGCGGAATCGCCTGGATGCGGCTCGAGAGCGGCCAGCGCGAGATCCACTGCGTGCCGTGGCCGCCCTGCGCGAGGATCAGCGGCACTAGCGCGAGACCCACCACGGTCGGGAGCGCGAGTGCAGGGAGCGTTGCGCGCCGGCGCGATCTGTCGCGCAACAGCCAGAGCGCCATCGGGATCAGCAGGAACGCCTCGAAGTAAAAGCTCAGTAGCGCAAGCGACGCGCTCACGGCGAAGGCGGCCAGCCGGCGCGGCGTGGCCTCGCGCTCCGCGCGCAGGAAGCAGAGCATCGCGACTGCGGAGAGCAGAACGTAGAGCCCGTAAGCCCGCGCCTCCTGCGAGTACCAGACAAACAGCGGGTTCACCGCGACGATGCCTGCGCATACGATGGCTGCGCGGCGGCTGCCCTTCGCGCCACCGCTGAGCTCGCGGCCGATCGCCCAGGCCACCGGCACCGTCAGTACTCCGGCAACGGCAGAGGGGAAGCGCAGGGCGATCATCCCGACACCGAAGATCCGCGACCAAGCCCAGATCACGATGTACCAGAGGGGCGGCGTGTTCTCGGTCTTGACGACACCATGGAGCGTCGCCACGAGGCTCGGATGGAGAACGTGAACCGGCGTGAAGGCCTCGTCGTACCAGAAGCTCTGCAGGTCGAGCGTCGACAAGCGAAGCGCCGCAGCGAGCAGGGTCAGTGCGGCGAGCGGCCACCAAGCCGGCAACCGAGCGAGGCGGCCGGACGACGCGTCTTCGCCTGGCTCGCGCGAGGCGAACCGGTCAATCTCAGCGACTCGGCTCACGGCGGCCATGTAACCACACACGCACCGACCCTCCAACGAAGGGCCATTGCCTCCACCAGTCGCGATGATGTGTGATCGTGGCCGGCGCCGAGGCGATCGAGACATTTGCGTGCTTCGGTGGCGACGTCACCGTGATTGTCATGGGCAGTGGGCCGGCAGGCTCGCCCGGCGAGGCCGTCGCGGCGGTCAAGCGCCGCATGCTCGAGTGGCACCAGCAGTTCTCGCGCTTCGAGCCCGACAGCGAGCTTTCGCGGCTCAACGCAGACCCGCGCGAGACCGTGCCGGTCAGCCCGGTAATGGCCCGCTTCGTCGACGCGTCGCTCACCGCAGCGGCGGAGACCGGCGGTCTCGTTGACGCGACGCTGGTTGGCGAGATCGAGGAGGCGGGCTACGCGGCGCATTTCGACAGCGAGCCCGTGCCGCTCGCGCGGGCGCTCGAGCTCGCGCCGCGGCGGGCGCCAGGCGGACCGAGCACAGCAGCCAACTGGCGCGCCGTGAGCTTGGATCGGGATGCGGGAACCGTCACGCGCCCGCCGGGTGTGAGCCTCGACAGCGGGGGGATCGCGAAGGGTCTGTTCTGCGACATCCTCGCGGGCATCCTCGACCTCCATCAGAGCTACGCAATCGACTGCGCCGGGGACGTGCGGCTCGGCGGACGCGCCGCACTGAAACGCGCGGTCCAGGTCGCGAGCCCCTTCGCCGACGAAATCCTCCATACCTTCTCGCTCAGCGGCGGCGCGGTCGCGACGAGCGGCATTGGCAAGCGCAGCTGGCTCGACCACGACGGCCGGCCGGCCCACCATCTGCTCGATCCGGCAAGCGGTCGCCCCGCCTACACCGGCATCGTGCAGGCGAGCGCGGTCGCGCCGAGCGGCGTTGAGTCGGAGTGGCGAGCGAAGGCAGCGCTCCTCGGCGGCCCCAGCGGCGCGCACGCCTGGCTGGCTCACGGCGGTCTCGTGGTCCTCGACGACTCGAGCTTTGAGGTCTCACCCGAGGAGCTTTAGGCCTCTCGCTCCTCCGCCGCGCTGACTGCGGCGAGCGACGTCCAGACCTTCCCCCGGCCGCTCTGTGCCCTTTACACTGCGCTGTCCGCGCGACGTCCAGCGCAGGCCCGCGTGGGGGACTGGTGTATCGGTAACACGGT
>JBEKBL010000127.1:0-5903 GCA_050015415.1 Solirubrobacteraceae bacterium | reverse complement strand
GCCGGCGTGGTGCTCGGATCGAATGCCTTCAACCTGGCGGCGCTGCTGGGGCTCGCCGCGCTCGTCGCGGGCACGATCGCGCTGCACCGCCGCGTCGTGCTGATGAACGGCGCTGTCGCGCTGTGGGCCGCGGGAATGACGATGTTGGCCGTGTTCGGCGTGGTGGGGGTGCTCGTGGCGCTCCTCGCGACACTGGTCGTGCTGGGGCCCTACCTAGCTCTGCTCGGCGGCGGGGGCGGTGTGGTGAGGCGGATCGGGCTTCCGGCGGGCTGGTCGGGCTGGCTGGCCGAGGCGGTCGGCGAAGAGGAGCTCGAGCTCGAGGTTGCGATCCACCCGCCTCGGGGCAGCATCCGGGACGGCGTTCTCGCGCTCCTCGCCCTGGCCGTCGTGGTTGGCGCGAGCGTCGCGATGGAGCAGAGCGCCGCCGCGCTGGGACGCGACTGGGCGGTCGCGCCGATCCTCGTCGGCGGCCTCGTGCTCGCCGCCGTCACGAGCCTGCCAAACGCCGTCGCCGGTATCTACCTCGCCGCGCGGGGTCGCGGAGCGGCGACGCTCAGCACCGCCCTCAACAGCAACGTGTTGAACGTCGTCGGCGGGCTCCTGATCCCCGCGAGCATCCTCGGTCTCGGCTCGCCGTCAGCCGAGACGAGGCTCGTCGCACTCGCCTACGGCGCGCTCACGGTGCTGGCGCTGATCTGCGCATTCGTCGACTCCGGCCTGCGCCGGGCCGCAGGCGCAGCGATCATCATCGCCTACGCAGCGTTCACCGCCGCACTGATCGCCGGCGCCTAAACACGGCCGAGCGACGTCCGCGACGCATCAGAGGAGGGCCATTGCCGCCGCGTACAAAGACAACCCCCCGATCTTGTCCAGATTGGCACCCCTCCCGCTGCCCGCAGTGGTCGAGAATGTGCGGATGCGCACCGGCGGTCAGATGACGGACTGCTACGACGAGGTCTTCGCGCATGACGGGACCTGTCGCGAGCACGCCGAGGCGCTGGTCGCCGAGCTCGAACGGCTCGGGAGCGAGCGTCTGATTGCGGCCGGGCAGCTGCGTGACGCGCTTTTCATGCGCCAGGGAATCACCTTCGACCTGACGACCACCCAGGGCGCCGTCGCCGACCGACCGTTTCCGCTCGACCTGGTGCCGCGGATCATTCCCGCGCACGAGTGGACCGAGATCAAGCGCGGCCTCGCGCAGCGCATCCGCGCGCTCAACCACTTCGTCGCCGACGTCTACCACGAGCGCGAGATCGTCAAGGCGAGGGTCGTCCCATGGACACTGGTCGCAAGCCGCTCGCACTTCGCGCGCGCCGCGCACGGGATCCGCCCGCCGGGCGGCATCTACACCCACATCGCCGGCTGCGACCTCGTCCGCGACGCCGACGGGAGCTGGAAGGTGCTCGAAGACAACGTCCGCACCCCCTCCGGCATCTCCTACATGCTCGAGAACAGGATCGCGATGACGCGCCTGATCCCTTCGCTCTTCGCCTACTACCGCGTGCGCCCGGTCGACGAGTACCCGGCGCTGCTGCTCGCCTCGCTCAAATCGGTCGCGCCCGGGCCCGAGGGCGAGGCGACGGTCGTCGTCTGGACGCCCGGACCGGCCAACAGCGCCTACTTCGAGCACGCCTTCCTCGCTCGCCAGATGGGCGTGGAGCTGGTCGAGGCGTCGGACCTCGTCGTCCGCGATGACGTCTGTTACATGCGCACGACGAACGGGCTCGCGCGCGTCAGCGCGATCTACCGCCGACTGGACGATGCCTTCATCGACCCGCTCGAGTTTCGCCCCGACTCGCTGCTCGGGGTGCCCGGCCTGATCCGCGCCTATCGAGCGGGCACTGTCGCAATCGCCAACGCGATCGGCACGGGCGTCGCCGACGACAAGGCGGTCCACTACTACGTCCCGGAGATGATCCGCTTCTACCTCGGCGAGGAGCCGCTACTCGAGAACGTCACGACCTACCTGCTCGACGACCCCGAGCAGCTAGAGCACGCGCTGGCACGGATCGACGAGCTCGTCTTCAAACCGACCGGCGAATCGGGCGGGCGCGGTGTCGTGATCGGTCCGCACGTCGAGGAGCAGCGCCTCGTGACGCTCGCAAACGCCGTTCGCGCCGATCCCTCCCAGTGGATCGCCCAGGAGCTCGTCCAGCTATCGACGGTTCCGACCGTCCAGGGCGACGGTTCGCTCGCGCCCCGGCACGTCGACCTGCGCCCCTTCGCGATCTTCGGCGAGCAGATTCGCATCGTTCCGGGTGGTCTCACGCGCGTCGCCCTCGAGGAGGGGTCGATGGTCGTCAACTCCTCGCGTGGCGGCGGCTCGAAGGACACCTGGGTCCTCGCCGAGGACGGCGACGCCGCGCCGCCCGAGCCGACCGGGTCGGTCAGCTTCGCACCGCCCGCACTGCCCGATCTGCGCCTCGGATCGTGGACCGGACAGGCACAGCAGCAGCAGCAGCAGCAGCGAGCCTGATCGGTGCTCGCGCGAATCGCTCATGAGCTCTTCTGGCTCGGGCGCAACGTCTCGCGCGCCGAGCACACGGCGCGCCTGATCGACGGCGTCTTTCAAGCCGACGTGCAGGCCTACCACGAGGACCCGTCCGGCGTGACGCTGTCCTGGGACGCCGTTCTCGCGATCATGGGCTCGACTGCGACGACCGCCCACAACCGCGCCTCACGCGACGAGACGGTCGCGTTGCTCTCGACCGACGAGACAAACGTGAACTCGGTCGTCTCGAGCGTCGAGCGCGCGCGCGAGGGCGCGCGCACCGTCCGCGACGTCATCAGCGCCGAGATGTGGGAGGCGATCAACGGCTTCCAGCTCGGCCTCGGCGAGGCTGCCGTCGGCGTGACCGGATACGCCGGCCCCTACTCGTTCGTCTCCTACGTAAAGAGCCGCGCCGCCCTGTTCTGGGGTGTCGCGTCGCGCACCATGCTGCGTGACGAGGCCTATGCGTTCCTCGACGCCGGCGGGCGCTTCGAGGGCGCCGACATGGTGTTGCGGATGCTCCGCGTGGCGTTACCGAGCCCCGGCGAGTCCTCGGCTGACCATGGCTTCTCGCTTCGCGACGGACAGGCGCTCGCCCTGCTCCACGCGGTCGGCGGACTCCAGGCCTATCGCCGCGCGTCCGCGAACGCGCCGAGCGCCGCGGCGGTCGCGAGCTTCCTGCTCTTCACCCAGAGCTATCCCGACTCGGTCACCGCCTCGATCGCCGCGGTTCGCGACGCGCTGCTCCTCGCCGACCATTCGCCGCGCATGTCCGATCCGGTGCTCCGCCTCTCGCGACTGCTCGCCGACCTCGGCTTCCGCGGACGCAGCACGGCCGCTGACAGCGGCCTGCTCGAAGTCTGCGAAATCGTCGGTAGCGAGCTGATCCTCGTCGATACCGACATCTCCGATCGCTACTTTGGCGGGGTTGCACCGGCCGAGCGCATGATGACCGCCTGATGCACTTCTCGATCCACTACACCACCGAGTACCAGTACTCGGCCCCCGTCAGCGACAATCTGAACGCCCTGCGCGTGCGCCCCGCGACGACCGCGAACCAGCGCTGCGACGAGTTCCACGTGCGGATCGATCCCGAGACGAGGCTCGGCCGCCACAGCGACTACTTCGGCACGGAGGTGATCGAGTTCGGCATCTCCAAGCCGCACAGCTCGCTGATGATCGACGTCCGTGCCCGCGTCGTCACCGCCGAGCCCTCGGCCGCGCCCGACCCCCTCTGGGAGGAGCTCAGCTCACCCGCCTATCTCGAGGCCGCCGGCGAGTACCTGCTCGCGAGCATCCCCGAGCCGCCGGCGCGCGCGCTCGAGGAGTTCAACCACCTCTCGGAGGCGCCGACGCCGCTGCGCTCTGCGCTGGGCCTCTGCGAGCTGATCCCGGACCGCTTCGCCTACCGGCGCGGGATCACCTACGTCGGCTCGACGGTCGCCGACCTGCTGGACATCGGCGCCGGCGTCTGCCAGGACTTCGTCCACCTCGCGCTGATCCTGCTGCGTCACGGCGGCATCGCATCGCGCTACGTCTCCGGCTACCTGTTCGCCGCCTCGAGCGATGGCGGCGACGACTCGGTTGAGGTCGACACGCACGCCTGGCTCGAGATCCTCCTGCCGAGCAGCGCCGGCCGCGGCGAGCCGGTCTGGGTCGGGCTCGACCCGACGAACCGCGTCGTTGCCGGCGAGCGCTACGTCAAGATCGGCCACGGCCGCCACTACGACGACGTGCCGCCGATCAAAGGCGTCTACCGCGGCGGGCCGGCCGAGCTCAGCGCCCACGTCGTGATGACGCGACTCGACCCCGCCACAACGGCTCGGGCCTGAGGCTGGACAGTACGGGTGGGTGCATGCACCCACCCGAGGATTGGTGCATGCACCAATCCTGCCTCGGCGCATGCGCCGAGGCTCCCCATGATTGCGCCCGCCGCCAGCGCGTAGGCTGCCCGCTGTGACCCGACACGTCCGTCTCCTCCTGCTCGCGCTCGGCACGGTTGCGGTGCTATCCGTCGCGGCGCCGGCGCTCGCCAGCACGTCCCCGGCGCCCGGCCCTCCGTCTCCCAACTGCCTGCCGGCGAGCCTCGACGCCTCGGCGACCCTGCCGGGAACACCGCTGCTCGTCAGCCCGATGCCCGGGTCGGCGGACGCGATGCCGACCAACCAGATCAGCTTTCTCGGCGCGCCCGCGAGCGCGCTGAGCGCCGTCACCGTGACCGGCAGCGTGAGCGGCGTGCACGCCGGTACGCTCGAGCCCTACTCGCAGGGCGACGGCGCGAGCTTCGTCGCGCAGCAGCCGTTCAGCGCCGGTGAGACCGTCACCGTCGCGGGCGCCTACACGTCGGCCACGGCGACCGTGCCGTTCAGCTTCGCCTTCACAGTCGGGACGCCGGATCCGCTGGTCGAGCTGCCCGAGACGGGGCGCACGACCGGGCCCGCGGGCACGATCGTCCACTTCCACTCGGCGCCCGACGTCACGCCGCCGCGGATCCAGGTCTTCGAGGATTCACCGCAGGCGAGCGCCGGTGGCGACATCTTCCTCTCGGTCTATCCGGGACCGGGTCAGACCGGCCCCGAGATCATGGCGCCGGACGGTCAGGTCGTGTGGTTCCTGCCGCTGGCCACGGGCACGTTCGCGACGAACCTGCTCGTCCAGAGCTACGCCGGCCAGCCGGTCCTGACCTGGTGGCAGGGGACGATCAGCCATCACGGCTTCGGGCTCGGCCAGGGCGAGATCTACAACGACCACTACCAGGCGCTCGCGACGGTGTCCGCCGGGAACGGCCTCGCGGAGGACCTCCACGAGTTACAGATAACGCCCCAGGGCAGTGCTCTGATCACCGCCTGGAAGCCGCTCTACTGCAACCTCCAGTCGGCCGGCGGTCCCAACGATGTCGCGCTCTACGACCCGGTGATGCAGGAGATCGACGTCAAGACCGGGCTCGTGATGTACGAGTGGGATTCGCTCGATCACGTGCCGCTGAGCGACTCCTACGTGCCCACGAAGAACGCGAGCGTCACCTGGCCGTGGGACTGGTTTCACATGAACTCGCTGCAGCTCGAGAGCGACGGTAGCTGGCTGATCTCCTCGCGCGACACCTCGACGATCTTCGACGTCAGCACGAGCACAGGCCAGATCAACTGGCGTCTCGGCGGGCACCAGTCGAGCTTCAAGATGGGCGCCGGCACCGCCTTCTCCTGGCAGCACGACGCCCGCGAGCTCGCCCCCGACCTGATCAGCCTGTTCGATAACGGCGGTCCGCCGGCGAAGCAGCCGCAGTCGCAGGGACTCGTGATCCGGATCGACTTCGCCGACCACACCGCCAGCCTCGCCCACGCTGCGACCTCGCCGACCCGGCTCTGGGCGCAGACGCAAGGCGACCTCGAGCCGCTCCCCGGCGGCGACTGGT
>JBEKBL010000126.1:0-6009 GCA_050015415.1 Solirubrobacteraceae bacterium | reverse complement strand
GTGCGCGAATGCGGTGTCGTGCTGCTCGCCATCCTGGATCGGCCGCGAAAGGCCGTTCAGCACCGTGGTGCGGTCGCGGAGATCCTTGAGGAACAGATCGGCCATGTCGTGTGTCATCCCGGCGCGGACGACGATCCGCAGGACTGAGAGGTCCTGCCTGTCCGGCGGAAAGCTGTACGCCGGCACCTGCCAGCCTCGCCCGCGGAGACTTGCCGAGACGTCGAAGACGGTGTAGTTCTCGACCTCGGAGCGGAGCTTGAACGCGAAGACGGGCAACTCCGAGCCGTCACTGATCAACTCGTAAGGCCCGATCTGCGCGATCTCCGCCGCGAGGTACTGCGCGACGTCGGATGAGCGCTGCTGGATCTGGCGGTAGCCCTCGTGCCCGAGCGCGGTGAACATGAAATATTGGGCGATCACCTCGCTGCCGGGCCGCGAGAAGTTCAGCGCGAACGTCGGCATGTGGCCGCCGAGGTAGTTGACGTCGAAGATCAGCTCCTTCGGCAGCGCGGACTCGTCGCGCCAGACCGCCCATCCGACGCCAGGATAGACCAGCCCATACTTGTGGCCGGATGCGTTGATCGACTGCACCCGCGGGATGCGAAAGTCCCATTCGATCTTCGGCTGGATGAACGGCGCAACGAACCCGCCCGAAGCGGCGTCGACGTGCAGCGGCACATCGATGCCGCTGTCATGCTCGAATCGATCCAGCGCCGCCGCGATCTCCGCCACCGGCTCGTAGCTGCCATCGAACGTCGAACCGAGCACGGCGGCAACGCCAATCGTGTTCTCGTCGCAGTGCTTGACCGCCTGCTCGGCGTCGAGGTGGTAGCGCTCTCCCTCCATCGGCACGAGGCGGGGCTCGACATCCCAGTAGCGGCAGAACTTCTCCCAGCAGACCTGTACGTTCGCTCCCGTGACCAGGTTCGGCTTGTCGGTCGCCTTGCCGGCGGCCCGCATCCGCTCGCGCCAGCGCCATTTGAGCGCGAGCGCCCCGAGCATCACGGCCTCGCTCGAGCCGGTCGTCGAGCAACCCGTCGCCTGCTGCTCCGCGGGCGCATTCCAGAGGTCGGCGATGATGTTGACGCAGCGCGCCTCGATCTCCGCCGTCTGCGGGTACTCGTCCTTGTCGATCATGTTCTTGTCGGCGGTCTGCGCCATCAGCTCTCCGGCGAGGCTCGGCATCCAGGTTGTGACGAACGTGGCCAGATTGAGCCGCGCGCTGCCGTCGAGCAGCAGCTCGTTTGAGATCAGCTCGTACGCTGTCTGCTGACCGAGGCCGTGCGTGTGGAGCGAGCGGTGTGGGCACAACTCGCCCTCGACGACTCGCGCGGACCGCTTGCTGTGGCTCTGCCTTGCCAGACCCATCCCGTCCTCCTCGCTCGCATGGTTCGGGCGATCCTACGGCTCGCGGGGAAATCGCCTATTCCCGCAGGCCTCGCACCGGATCCGGGCGGGCCTGCTCTACTTAGAGTCGCGCGGCGCCGCGAGGTGTGCGCGAGCCGACATCGAACGGAGGGAGCTGGCGAGATGGAGACGTGGGATGCGATCCGGGCCAGGCGCAACGTGCGCTCGTTCACCGATGAGCCGGTCGCCAATGCGGACCTGGAGCGCATTCTCGAGGCCGCAAGGCGAACTCCCTCGGCTCGCAACTGGCAACCCTGGGACTTCGTGCTGGTGACCGACCGAGCGCACCTCCAAGCGCTCGCAAAAGTCTGGGTTGGTGCCGGCCACGTCGCCACGTCGGCAGCGACGATCGCATTGATCGCTCCAAGCCTCGACGCTTCGCGCGAGCAGTCGCTCGAGCAGTACGACCTGGGTCAGGCGACGATGAGCATCCTCATTGCCGCGGCGGACCTCGGGCTCGGAACAGGACACGCGGCGGTCGGAGACCAGGATCTCGCGCGGGAGCTGCTCGGCTTCCCGGAGGACCGCTTCTGCGCCTACCTGATCGCGATCGGCCACCCGAGCGACAAGCCGCTCACGCCGCTCACGAAGATCAACCGGCGAGCGTTTGACGAGGTCGTCCACCGCGGTCGCTGGTAGGAGTCGCGCGTCCTGGGTGCCGACGCCGCTATCGTCCCGCTGGTGGGCGAACTGCAGAAGCGTCCCAGCCACACCCCGCGCCGCGTGCGCGAGCGACGTGCCTATCGGCTGGCCGTGGGTGGCGGCGTGCTCGGGGTCGTCGGCGTGATCGGGCTCGTTCTGGCGCTCGCCGGCGTGATTGGCGCGACGCTACCGATTCTGGCGCTGGCGCTGGCCGCCGTCAGCGCGTTTCTGTTCCGCCGTACGATCGCCGGCTGAGCCTCGCCCAGCGCCGCGTCGGCGCGCCCGGCCCTGGCGCCCCACAGGGAGCGGCACGCGGCTCGATCCAGAAGAGGGCCAGCAGGAGCGATGCGACGACGGCGACGGTGGCCCAGACCGGCCATCCGACGGGCGGGCTCCACTGGGCCACACCGAGAAACCAGGTGGGGCCGCCGGCGCCGACGGCGTAGCGCTGTGCGTTCGTCCACCAAGCGATCAGCTGAACCGCCCCGGCGATCAGCGCGCCGGCGGCGATGAGCGCAGCCGGCAGCGACGCTGGAAGGCGAGCCCGTCCGCGTCGGAGAGCCTCGGCGGCGATGAGAGGGATGACGACCGCGACCGGCAGGGTGTAGCGACCCTGCAGTCCGAAACCGGTGAAGCGAAGCGACGCCGCGAACAGGTAGATGGGAAACGCGATCGCGATGAGAACCGAGCCGACGATTGCAACGCGCGCCGCAGGCCGCCCGACGGCGAGCGCGAGGCCGAGCAGCGCGGCAACCGCGAGCGCCCAGAGCCACTCGACGCTCGGACTGAGTGGCACGTTCAGATAGCCGAAGTTGCCGATGAACTCGCCCAGGATGCTGTGCAGATCCTGAGCACCGGCGTTCAGCACATCGAGTCCCGGAAACGGTGTGAAGACGACATGCGGCTCGTATGTCCCCTCCCAGTAGCGGTTGAGCGCGATCGCGGCGAACACGGCGACGGCGCTCGCGAGTGCGGGCCGGCCGCCGCGGCGGACCAGCACGCCGGCCGCGCGCGGGCCGAGAAGAGCCGCCGAGATGACGAGGTCGAGCGCGATCCAGACGGGGCCGAGCGGACGGCTCAGTGCGAGCACCGCGCCGCAGGCTCCGGCGAGCCCCCAGAGACCGCGCGACGACGCGCTTTCGCCGTCGCGTGCAATCCGCAGCAGAACTGCGAAGAACGCGAGCGAGGCCATTATCTCGGTGCTCGAATCGCTCATGCTGGCGCCGAGGTAGACGACCATTGGCGTCAACGCGAGGATGATCCCGACCAGCGACGGAGCGCCGAAGCTCGCGTCCCAGAGCGTCCAGATGGCGACCGCGAGCAGCGCGAGCCAGATCGCGAGCGTTGCCAACCGGGCCAGTCGCAGCGAGCCGCCGGCATGATCATCGGCGCGCAGGACGAGCGCCGGGAGCAGGAACGGCAAGGGCTGGTAGGTGCCGACGTAGGTGAATTCGCGCACACTTGCGAGGTTCTCGGGCGCGTTCTCGGTGCACGCCGCCGAGATGTCGGGATCGAGTAGCTCGCACGAGTAGGGGTCCGGCGAGAGACCGGGGGGCACGATCACGCCGCGTGACGTGCTTGCCATCGCCTCCTGCTGGAGTGGCACAGAGCTGACCGGCGGCCCGTGCCCGGGCGCACCGATCAGCGCGCCGTCGCTGATCCCCACCGCGCGCAGAAACTGGGCGGCCTCATCCGGACCGGTAAACGGCGGGTCGCTGAACACCCACGCCAGCCCGAGCGCCGCGTAGGTCGCCAGCAGCAGCCAGCGCGCCGAGCCGGCGCGCAGCCACCGCGAGCCCGGCCCTGCCGCTGTCGGGTCGTGCGCGGATCGGTGCATCAGCCGTCGGGCGGGATGCTAACGCGAGTGCCGGGCCTGTTTCGCGCCTGGGGCCGGCTGAGCCGGCGCGCTGCAGGCCAAGGCCGTGACAGGTACCGCCTACACTGGCGGCAGGTTTGGATAACGCGAGAGGGAGCGTTGAATGACGACGAAGGCAGACTTCACTGAGCAGGAGTGGGAGCTGATTCTCGAGGGACCGCCGAGCGCGGGCATGATCGTGATCACTGCACAGCGGGGCGGGATGCTGCGCGAGTCCGTCTCGATGGCGAAGGCGTACGTCGAGGCCCGCCAGCAGCACGGTCAAAGTGAGCTGCTCGATGAGATCGTCGCGGTGAAGCCGAAGCTCGATCACACGCGCTACCACTCCTTCGAGGAGCTCGAGCAGCACTCGCTAGGCCACCTGCGCGACGCGGTCGCTCTCCTCGAGAGCAAAGCCGCTCCAGAGGAGGTGGCGCAGTACAAGCGTTTCGTCACGGATCTCGCGGACAAGGTCGCCCACGCGCACCGCGAACATGGCGGCGGCGCAGACGGGGTCAGCGACGCCGAGCGCGCTGCGACCGCCGCGATCGCACAAGCCCTGGGCTAGTTTGGCGGCGCGGCCAGCCCGCTCCGATAGACTCGGGAAGTAGCTCCACGGCTGAGTGTTGTGCTCTCGCATTTCCTCTGTGGCCAGATCCTCCCGGAGAGTGCAAGGAGTGGAACGAGATGGCGAAAGAGCCTTCGGAGCAGCAGCAGGGCGGGCGTTCGACGTCCTCGACGACGTTCAGCGATCTCCTGCTTGAGATCGCCGCCCGTAACGAGCAGGCGCACAAGCAGGCGCGCGAGCTTCGCGCAACGCGTGAGCGGGAGGAGCTCGGGATCGTCGCACGTCACCGGTTCGACCTCGACCGGTGACCTCGTGCGGTCAGGCGCGGGTCCTGGCACCTACAGCCTCGGCGAGTGTTCGGCGGGGCGCAGTCGGAAAAAGCCGCCGTCAATCGTCGGCGAGGGCGCGTTCCCTAGATGGCGGCCACGACGTCCTGGTGGAAGCGGGTCATGAGATCGGTGGCGTCCGTGGCGAGAATCAGGTGGCCCAGGCGGACCCGCTCCGCGCGTTCGGCAAGCTGCGCTCGCATACGCTCCGCTGAGCCGATGAACACGTAAGGACACTCAGCCAGGGACTGGCGGTCGATTCCCGCCTGCTCGCAGAGCTCTGCCTCGACGGCCTCGACCTCCTTCTCAGCGCAGAAGCGGACCGCGTTGACGAGGACGGAGAACTCCACGGCATTCGTTTTGCGTCCCGCCGCAACGGCGCTCTGCTGAACGCGCCCTACGGACTCCTCCAGGTCGTCAACGGTCGTGGTGAATCGGCGCGCGAGGTCCCTCAGCGCAGGATGCAGCCCGCCGAGCTTGAGACGACGGGACGAGCCGTTGAGATCAAGCACGTCGGCATGGCGCCCCGCGATGTCGAGGAGACGATCGGAGCCACCGCCGAACATGAGGTGAGGCGGAGGCGAAGGCGGTGGGGCTAGCGACAGCTCGCGCGCGGCCACGTACTCGCCCCCGCGCTCGGCAAAGCCTGTGTCGAAGAGCTCTCGAGCCAGCGCCGCCGCGTCCTCGAGGCGGTCCATCCGCTCGGACAGGGGCGGGAAGTCCATGCCGAGCGCATCGAACTCCTCACGGTTCCAGCCGGCGCCGATTCCAGCCAGGACCCGCTCACCGCCGAACTGCTCGGCGAGCTCGATAAACGATCGGAGGGCCAGCGCGGGGTGTGCCAGTCCGATGTTGACGACGCTCGTGCCCAAAATCAGCCGGTCCGAAACGGTGCCGGCCACCGCGAGCTTGACGAACGGATCGCCGCCACTGATCGCCTCACGGCGAGGTGTACCGTGGCTGATGAACAGGTGGTCGGTCACGAATATGCCGTCCAACCCGGCCGCATCGATCGACCGCACCTGCTCGCTGAATCCGGTCGGCGTCGTAACGCCCAACGCGTGGACCTTGATCACGACGCTTGGGTCCTACACGGCCGCTGTCGGCTCTGTGCACGCCATGCCGTCGAGTCTAGTGCGCGCGGACTGACGACCCGGGCTCGCAAATGGCGTTTCGGCGGCGCGGCTCGGTGGCACCCACGGCGTCAGCCG